>VBAF01000168.1 GCA_005884705.1 Alphaproteobacteria bacterium | reverse complement strand
TGCTGCCCGGCGGCACGTTGGGGCGGGGCGCGATAATTCTCTCAATCTCGGCCTTGAGCTTGGCGTTGAGTGACGCCGCATCCGAAACCGAGATGTCGAGCACCCACAAAGGCGTGGGAAACAGCTCTTTGACTTGCTGCTTGACCTTCACGCCTCAAAGTCTAGCAGGCCACCTGCAATTCCGCACAGAGTTTCTCACGTCCGCGTGAGCATGGACCGTGCGGCCATCACCTGTCGGTGTCGACCGCGGGCGAGGGAGGCGGCTACTCCGCTGCCGCTCGGACCGGCGCCGCAGCGGTGAGCACCGCCGCCGCCTCCTTGGCGACCTTCGTGCCTTCGAAGAAGCGCGGATTCTGCTGGCCCCACAGCCGCACCGCATTGGCGAAGGTGAAGTCGCGGAAATCCGCTTCGGTGATCAGCCCGTCCTCGACCAGCTCGTAGGCTTCCGGCACCGGGCTCAGCATGTCCGGCACGTCGAAATGGCCGATGTCGGAGCTGAAGATCGCGTTGATCCGCGCGCCGAACGGATTGGCGCGGCCGAAGGCGGTGACGTTCATGCGGTCGTCGGCCTCGCAGCCGAAATAGTAGGGCCGGGCGTAGAGGTCGACCCAGTCCTGTTTGCGCGTGATCTCGCAGGCGGCGAAGTCGTCGAGCACCGACACGCCGCCGGTCGGCTCGTCCTCGTCGCGCGCCGGCCAGCCGTCGCGCCGGTCGAGCTCGGCGGCGATGTCGCCGTAGCCGTATTTGTCGACCAGGCTGCGCAGCAGCGTCCGGTCGAGCTTCTTGGGATCCATGTAGGCGATGCCCTTGGCGCCACGCCGCTCCCAATGCTCGATCAGGTCGGCGAACAACTGACAGCCCCAGCCGACGCCGCCCTCGAGGAAGGCGAAGTTGACGTCGGGGAAGCGTCGCGTCACGCCGCCCAGGAACAGGCCCTTGGCGATCGAATGGCCGGCGGCGGCGAAGTGGCCGATATGGTTGTAGGTGAAGTTGCTCGGCGAATTGCGCAGGCCGAAGCCGCGGCCGCCGGCGTGGAAGGTCGGCGCGACGCCGAGCTCGCGGCACTTCTGCCAGACCGGGTCGTAGTCGTGCTCGCTGTCGATGCCGAACCGCTCGAAGGTGACAGTGTGGCGGGTCAGGTCGGGGTCGAGGTCCTTGGCCTTGGCCATACGGCGAGCGGCGTTGCCGAACATGGCGACCTTGGCGCCGAGCTGCTTGACGCAGAACTCGAGCTCCTCGATCGCCTCCTCGGGCGTGAACATCGGGATCACGGCGGCGGGCGTGAGGCGATCGCCCAGCTTGTCGAAATACTCGGCGGTGACGATGTTGAAGCCGTGGCAGACGGCGCGCCGCGTCGCGTCGTCCTGGATGCGCGGCACGCTGAGGCCGGCCGTCGGATAGATCACGCCGAAATCGATGCCGAGCTCGTCGAGCCGGTCGTAGAGCAGGCGCGGCATCATCGCGGTGGCGCGGTCGCGGGTGTTGGTGGTTTGGCGGGTCCAGTAGCCCTCCATGGCGATGCCGCGCGCCTTGCGCTCCTCGATCGACAGCTTGAGCGCATCGGGGATGCGGCGCTGCGCGGCGAGGAAGCCGTCGGCTGCCCTGTCGCCCGCCAGCTTGCGCATGCGGTCGGCGAACACCGGGCCGTACTCGACCCAGTGGCCGTCGGCGTCGAGGATGGGATGCTTAAGGCTTGCGCGTACTTCTGAAGGACTGCGATGGGAACTCATGCCCGCCTCCATGTCACGGATCACCAAGGAGGCGACGGTAATCCTACCCGCCGAGGCGCGCAATCAACCTCGCAGCGGGGCGGTTGATGCGTTTAGCTGTCCGTGCCGCCAATTTCGCAGCAAACGATGCGGTAGCCCAAATCCAGCGTATCCAGCGCCAAAAGATGACGGTTCCGCTCAGCCCAGCGCCCACTTGAAAGGTCGGCACGGAGCCTTGCCAAACCAGCCTCGGCGTCGATCCGCGCGAAGCTGGACATGGCGTTTCGGATTTCGGCGCTGAGGTACGATTGCGGCCTGCGCCAATAGGCGCAGAGCAGGCCGTCGGTGCAATCATGCGGAATGGGAACCGGCGCCATATGCACCGGCCCGATCATGCGTTCCAGCATCGCGATGAGGGCGACAGCACTGGGAAAAATCTTGCGGTCGTGGGCCGCTATCTCCGGAAAATAGTCCTCCGTCAGCCAGAATGGCTCGGCATCGGGGACCCATGTCAGCAGAACGGCACGCTTGCGGGCTACCCGCGCCATCTCGCCAAGACCGCGCTCGAGGTCTGTCCAATGATGAACGGTGAGAACCGCCATTGCGGCATCGACAGACGCCGTCTCCAAAGGCAGCGCTTCCGCCGATCCTCGCAGGCAGGGCGCAGCCCCGGCGGGACGTTGCCGTATCATCACTTCGGATGGTTCGACCGCAATCAACGTTCGGCCGAGCGGTTCGTATGAGCCCGCCCCAGCGCCGATGTTCACCACACTTGTGGCGTCTCCGAGCACCGCATCGATGGCCGATGCGATCCGTCGATCCGGCCGCCGCAACTGCGCGTAGGTACGCCCGATGCTGTCGTAGAGAGCCATGCTACCGGGTCAGCCCCGCACGACCGGTGCAACGCTGCGCGCCATCGCCAGCACCCGCTTGTCTGCCATTGCCTCGCCCATCAGCATGAAGCCGACCGGCAGCTCGCCAGCGGCGTGGCAAGGCAGGCTGATCGCGCAGCGGTCGAGGAAGTTGCCGACCGTGGTGTTGCGCAGCAGCAGCATGTTTTTCCTGGTGAAGCCGTCCGGCGTCGAGACTTCGTCTTGTGTCGGCGCGACGATGGCGCAGGTCGGCATGATCACCGCGTCGTAGTTCGCGGTGACGGCCGAAACCCGCTTCTGCAGGTCGCTGCGCGCGGCCAGCAGGTCGATGTAGTCAGCGGCAGTCATCTCCTTGCCGCGCATGATGCGCGGATGGACCATCGGATCATAGAGGTTGCCGCGCCGCGCGATCAGCTTGTGGTGCCAGGCATAGGCCTCGGAGGCGGCGAACCCGCCTTTGACGTTGATCGCCGGCAGCTCGTCGAGCTGGGGCAGGTCGAGCTGCTCGATCTTGACGCCCTTGGCCGACAGCGCCCGGCAGGCGCGCTCGAAGGCCTTGGCGACGGTGGCATCGAGCTCGGCCATCACGAACTGCCGGGGGATGGCGAAGCGCAGGCCGGCGAGCGGCGCCGCCTCGGGCACGGCAATCGGCTCACCGGCGAACACCGCGTCGACGATGGCGCAGCATTCGACCGAGTTGGCGAGCGGGCCGATCGAATCGAGCGAGGTCGAGAGCGGCACCACGCCGTCGATCGGCACGCGCCGCGCGGTCGGCTTGAAACCCGTGATGCCGCACACCGCAGCCGGAATGCGCACCGAGCCGCCGGTGTCGGTGCCGAGCGCCGCCACGGCCATGCGATCGGCGACCGAGACGGCGGCGCCCGACGAGGAGCCGCCGGGCGCCCGCTTGCGGTCGGCCGGGTTGCCCGGCGTGCCGTAATGCGGGTTGGCGCCGACGCCCGAGAAGGCGAACTCGCTCATGTTGGTGGAGCCCACGATCACCGCGCCGGCCGCGCGCAGCCGCGCCACCACCGGCGCGTCCTGCTTGGCGGGGGCCGCGTCTTCCAACGCCTTGGAGCCGGCGAGCGTGGTGTCGCCCGCGACGTCGCACAGGTTCTTGATCGACACCGGGATGCCGGCCAACGGTCCCGCCACCAGGCCGGCCTTGCGCAGGGCGTCACTCGCATCGGCCGCGGCGATCGCCTGCTGCCTGTAGACCTTGATGAAGGCGCGTTGGCCTTCGCCCTTGGGATCGGCGACGCGCGCCAGCGCCTCGTCGGTCAGCTTGCGCGAGGAGGTGCGGCCGGCCGCCAGCTCGGCCGCGAGTTGCAGGATGGTGGGATTCATTTGCCCCTGTTCTTCACGAGGTCGTCGACCACCGCCGGATCGGCGAGGGTCGACGTGTCGCCGAGGTTGCTGAAATCGTTCTCGGCGATCTTGCGCAGGATGCGGCGCATGATCTTGCCCGAGCGCGTCTTGGGCAGGCCGGGCGCCCATTGGATGACATCGGGCG
>VBAF01000167.1:2143-6598 GCA_005884705.1 Alphaproteobacteria bacterium | reverse complement strand
GAGTACCTGGTCGGCACCATGATCGAGCTGCCGCGCGCCGCGCTGCGTGCCGGCGACATCGCCGAGACGGCGGAGTTCTTTTCCTTCGGCACCAATGACCTCACCCAGACGACCTATGGCCTCAGCCGCGACGACTCGGCGTCGTTCCTGGAGAAATACCAGCAGCGCGGCATCTTCGAGCACGACCCGTTCGCCTCGCTCGACATCGAGGGCGTGGGCGAGCTGATCGAGATCGCTTGCGAGCGCGGCCGCAAGGTACGCAACAGCCTGAAGCTCGGCATCTGCGGCGAGCACGGCGGCGACCCGGCCTCGGTCTTCTTCTGTCACAAGGCCGGCCTCGACTACGTTTCCTGCTCGCCCTACCGGGTGCCGATCGCGCGGCTCGCGGCGGCACAGGCGGCCTTGGGCGGTCCGCTCAAGACCGAATGACGCTCGACGCGCTCAGGCCCCTTTCACAGGGAGGGGGCGGCAAGCGCACTCTCGCTGCCGCGCTGGCCGCGCTGGAGCGCGATCCCGACGGAGACGTGGCCCAGCGCCTGCTCGACGAGGCGTGGCGCCATCCCAAGGCACATGTTGTCGGCGTTACCGGTCCGCCCGGCGTCGGCAAGTCCTCGCTGTGCGCCGCACTGGTTGCCGCATGGCGCAAGTCCGGCAGGACGGTCGGCGTGATCGCGGTCGATCCGTCGTCCAAGGCGAGCGGCGGCGCGCTGCTCGGCGACCGCGTGCGCATCGTCCACGATTCGGCCGACGAGGGCAGCTTTGTGCGCTCCATGGCGGCGCGCGACCGGCTGGGCGGGCTGGCCGACCAGACGCTCGCCACGATGGTGCTGATGCGCGCGCTGTTCGACCGCGTGCTGATCGAGACCGTCGGCGTCGGCCAGTCGGAGACGGACGTGGCCGGCGTCGCCGACACGGTGGTGTTCTGCGTCCAGCCCGGCGCGGGCGATTCACTGCAGTTCATGAAGGCGGGCATCGTCGAGATCCCGCACCTGATCGTCGTCACCAAGGCCGATCTCGGCGCCGCCGCCGAGCGCGCCCGAGCCGATGTGGCCGGTGCGCTGTCGCTCGCGACCGCCGGCGACTGGCCGCTCAGGACGCTCGCCGTCTCGTCGCGCAGCGGCGCGGGCGCCGACGATCTGATGGCCGCGCTCGAAGCGCATCGTGCGCATCTGGTGCAGGACGGCCGGCTTGGCGTCGCGCGTCACCGGCAGAGCGAGGGCTGGCTGCAGGAAGCGCTGCGCGAGCGGTTCGGCACGCGGGGGCTTGCGCGCCTCGCTGCGCTTGGCTTGGATGCCTCGCTGCCCGCAGGCGCTCAGCCATTCGAACGCCTGCGCGAGCTGACGACTGCCCTGGAGACCGCGCGATGACCCAACCGACCGAAGGCAACTGCATCTTCTGCAAGATCGTCGCGGGCCAGATCCCCTGCTTCAAGCTCCTGGAGGACGCCAACACCGTTGCCTTCATGGACATCAACCCGGTAAATCCGGGCCATGCCCTGGCGGTGGCCAAGGGCCACTGGCCGACCGTCGACGTCATCTCGGCCGACGTGCTGGCCGACGTGGCAAGGACGGCCCAGACGGTCGCCAAGGCCGTGTTCAAGGTGCTGAAGCCGCACGGCGTGAACCTGCTGCAGGCTAACGGCGAAGGCGCGGGGCAAAGCGTGCCGCACCTCCACATCCACATCATGCCCCGCGTGAAGGGCGACGACGTGAACCTGAACTGGGAGCAGAAGCCCGGCGACATGGCCGCCATCAAGGCGGTCTATGAGAGGCTGAAGGCCGCGCTCTGATCTTGTCGGACTGCGAGACGCTCGCGATCCGGCCAGAGATCAGGCCGCGTTCGCCCGGGTCGAGGGCGGGCTGAACCATTCGCGCTCGTCCTGGCGGAACTGCTCGCGCACATAGTCGATCACCGTGCGGATGCGCACACCCTTGTTGGTCTCTTCATGGCTCACCAGCCAGATGTCGCGCACGATCCTGAGATCGATCGGCGCGGCCACCAGGTTCGACGACTTGGTGACGTAGTCGGGGAATACCGAGATGCCGTAGCCGGCCTGCACCGCCTCGACCGCCGAGTAGGAGGAGTTGGTGCGCAGCACGACGTTGGGGCTGCGCTCGACCACCTCGCTCCACGGTTTCATCGCCGGCAGGCTGTGCAGGGTGGTATGGTCGACGATATGGTGCTCGCGCAGATCCTCGAGCCTTTGCGGCAGGCCATACTGCTCGATGTAGGACGGCGCGGCGAAGATCGACATGTTGAATTGGCCGACCCGTGCCGCCACGAGCTGGTTGGAGGTCGGCCGGAAGAAGCGGATGGCGAGGTCGGCCTGGCGGGTCGCGAGGTCGAGCACCTGATCGCCCGCGATCACCTGCACGATGATGTCGGGATGGCTGCGCCGCAGATGGTCGAGCCGGGGTACCAGCCAATGGGCCGCGATGCCCTCGGTGCAGGCGATGCGCACCACGCCCGCCATTTCGCGGTCAAGGCCGGCGAGATGCCGCTCGATCGAGGTGGCGTTGGACAGCATCGACTCGGCCTGCACCATCACGCCGCGCGCCGCCGGCGTCACTTCCATGCCATGGCGATGGCGGTCGAACAGCTTGGCGCCGAGCCGGCGCTCGAGCGCCTGGATGCGGCGGCCGACCGTCGTCTGCTTTGTGTTCAGTTGTGTTGCGGCCGCGCTGAAGCTTCCGGTTTTGGCGACAGCGAGGAAAAAACGCACATCGTCCCAATCACCGAGGATGTTCGGGACCTTGCTCTTACGGGGCGACGGATTGACCATCGTTACAATCGATACAATGCGCTCGCGGTCGGTACGTTTACTTGATGGGGCTGTTTGTGGTTTATCTTATACCATTGATTGTGGAATGTCGTTTTATGTCTCGTTTGTAGGGGATTAGCCGGTATTTTTGAGCAACCGGTTCGCCCCCGAGACATCTATATGTAGTCCTCGTATTCGTTAGTCAATCAGTCTGTTGTGTTGACTTCGTTGCGAGGTACTCCTTTGTCCGCCATCAATCCGGACACCAAGGCGTCGCCGCTGGTGGGTCTCGCCGGCCGGTTCGGTCGCTATGCGCGCAGTCGGTCGACGCGACTGGCGGCGTTTGCCGGCTTGCTGACCTATCTTTGCTATGCATACGCGCATAACAGCTGGACAAATCCGGCCCTGATCGGCGTCGCATTGTTCTTCGCGCTGTTCATGCCGACCTACAGCCGCATCAGCAACAAGATCGAGATCTGGGCGAACAACCAGTTCGGCTTCGTCACGGCCGGCCGGCTCGGACGGTTCGTCTTCCAGTTCGCCTTCAATCTCGTGTTGTTCGCCATCATGTTGTTGGGCGGCGGCATGAGCCGCAGCGGCGTCGCCTCGGTGGGCGGCATCGCCGGCGCCGCGCTGGTGACGAGTCTGGCCTCGCAAGGTCTCCAGTATCTCGGCAGCTACCTGTTCCAGCGCGGCATCGGCGACCTCAATCGCAACGTACTCACGGCGCTTTGCATCAATACCGTGCTGACTGCGCTCGGTACCGCCGGCATGCCTTACGCGCGCGAGGCCTTCCTGGCGATCGGTCTCGGCCTCGGCGGCCTGCTGCTGCTCGTCGGATTGCTGTCGGACTTGCGCTCGCTCGTGGCGCCCAAGGGCGGCGTCGGGTTGTACTTCGGGACTTTCAATCCGTTCCACAATACCCATCTCGCGATCATCGAGCGTGCAATGGAGCAACGCAGGCTCGATAAGATCATCATCCATCCGACGCTCATCCCGCGGCACTATGCCGAGGCTTTTCGCAAGGGCGAGATCAAGGTCGCGCGGTTGCAGGACGGCTTCCAGATCTACGAGAAGACCGACAAGGCCGACGTCAATGTCGACTATTTCCCGACCGGCAACATTTTTCTGCCACCCGAGACCCGTAAGGCGCTGATCGAGCTGGCTGTCGCCGAAGCGGGCCTCGCGGGCAAGGTCGAGGTGATCTCCCTGCGCGAAACCTACGACACGCGCGGCTTCCAGGGCGTGATTGCGGAGATCAAGAAGATGCACCCCGGCGTGCGGCTGCACACGCTGCACGGCACGGACTACGGCGGCATGCTGGTCCGCCAGATCTGCGACGAATGCGGCTGGATCTATCCTTGGCGAATCATGCGCCGCGACAACGTGTCGGCGACGGCGATCCGCAAGGGCGCGCAGGGCATGACGCCGGCGGTGGTGACCGACGTGCTCGAGCAGATTTCTGAGAATCTTCCGGTGGTAACGGCTGGGGGTCGCCGCTTCCGGAATGACAACGGCGTGTTGACCGAGGGGGTATAGAATGACTGTGCAGATGACCGATCGGATGAGCAACCGTCCTGTCGTGACGATCAGACTTGCTTCCACATCGGACGAATTGCTGCAGTGCTATGCGCTGCGGGCTGCCGTCTTCATGGGCGAGCAGCAGTGTCCCTACTGGGAGGAGTTCGACGGCA
>VBAF01000167.1:1461-2052 GCA_005884705.1 Alphaproteobacteria bacterium | reverse complement strand
TTCGTCGAATGGGCGCGAGACTTCGCCGCCAAGAAGGGCTACCCGAAGGCGTACCTGCACGGCCAGAAGCGGCTGTGGGAGATCTTCGAGCGCCAGGGCTTCCACAAGGTGACCGACGCCCCGTTCCATTTCTCCGACCACGAGTACGGCGCCTTCGTCGCCGACCTCGACGTGCCGGAGGGCGCGCCGTCGGTATTCAGCGATCCGATGCTGCTGAACCGTCCGGAGGACCAGCTCGACCGGCCGGGCGTGCTGGAGAAGTCGATGGAGCGAGGGGCTTCCAATCCGCATGCCGGCTGGAACGAGAAGCGGGCAAACTGAATCAACGGGAGTGGGTGACATGAATAGTGGTGTGCAATCGATCGCTGGCGTGCCGGTCACGACCCGGCTTGCCATGAAGATGGAGGATTCGCTGCAAGCCTTCGCCGTGCGGGCCGCCTGTTTCATCGGCGAGCTCGACGTGCCGTTCTCGGAGGAGTTCGACGGCCACGACTACGGCGCCACCCACGTGATCGCCTATATCGGTGACGAGCCGATCGGCACAGTGCGGGTGCGTTGGTTCAAGTCCTTCGCCATGTGCGAGCGGCTCGC
>VBAF01000167.1:0-1427 GCA_005884705.1 Alphaproteobacteria bacterium | reverse complement strand
GCTCGAGCGCTGCCGGCAGCTCGCCGAGAGCCGCGGCTGCAACATGCTCTACACCCAGGTCCTGCCGTCCGACACCGGCTACTGGGAGAAGCAGGGCTGGCGGCGGCTGGTACCGGAGGCGATGAGCCAAGGCGGACCCAAGCCGATCGTGGCGATGGTCAAGCAGGTCGATCCCAACAAGCCCTTGCCCGAGGTCGAGGCGCCGGAGGCGGTCGTTCTGCGCCGCGAACCGACGCTCGATTCGCGCGGCATTCCGGTCGGCGCCATCGCGAACTAGCCGGGTGTGATCTGCGCAAACGGTCACAGACGCCGGCGCGCACCGCCGCTATGTTCCTCCTCCGGGTGGGCAGCAGCCTGGAGGGGGCCGCTCATGCATCTACCGATGGGGGAGTCGATGAGCGTGTTCGAGATCGTCGTCGAACGGAACGTTCGACGACGCCGTAACCGTCGCCCTTTGGCGGGCACCAGGCGGGCGGCCATCCTGTTCCGGA
Source organism: Alphaproteobacteria bacterium (assembly GCA_005884705.1). Lineage (GTDB taxonomy): Bacteria > Pseudomonadota > Alphaproteobacteria > Reyranellales > Reyranellaceae > Reyranella. The sequence goes on along the minus strand of VBAF01000167.1, from coordinate 936 downwards.
TCTGGCATGGCGTGCGTGAAATGATCGACGAGGCCGAGCGCCTCGGCGACGGCGAGCTGGTCCATTTTCTGGCCGTCGCGCAGCTGCTGGTCGAGGAGAAGACGACGGAGATCACCGCGAACACCACGGCGTTCGACGGGATTGATACCAGCCTGCCGAACTGAGCGCCGCCGGGCGCCCGGCGCGACTTGACGTTGCGCTCGCGTGCCACCTAACCTCATCCATGGGGCGCGCGTCGCGGGCGGGATGGCTCTTGCTCCTGGCAGTGCTAGCGCTTGCTGGAGGGTCGGCAGGCGTGCGGGGCCAAACGGCTTCCCAGCAACGAGAGGCGGCAGTCCTGAAGGCGCGGGCCGGCCAGATGGCCGAGGCCCAGGCGGCGCTGAAGGCCATGCTGGCGTCGGGCGTCGACGATGGCCTGGTCGCCATGGATCTCGCGAGCCTGCTCCAGCAGGATCGAAAGCCGGCCGAGGCCGTCACCGTCTACGAGAAGGCGGCGAAACCCGACCCTCCCGACTACGCCCTGGCGGCGGTGACGCGCGCCTACCGCGATCTCGGCCGCTATGACGATGCCGCGCGGCTGGCGCGCGACGGCGCGCGCCGCTTTCCCGACGACACAATCTGGCCGCTGCTGCTGTCGCTGGTGCTGAGCGATGCCGGGCAGACGGCCGAAGCGCTGGCGATGTTGCGCACGCCCGCCGCGGCGCGCGCGCCGCCGCTCGAGCGGCTGCTGGCCGAGGGCTATGCCTATCGGCGCGCCGGCAATCCGGCCGCCGCGCTCAAGGCCTACGACGAAGCGGTGCGCCTGTCGCGCGGCGACCGCGGTGTCCGCAACGAGATGGCCGGGGTGCTGGTCGACATCGGCGCGCCGTTCGGCGCCGCGACGATCGCCGGCGCCACCCTGCCGATCCAGGCGCAGCAGGCAGCATCCATGGTGCG
>VBAF01000166.1:6792-6992 GCA_005884705.1 Alphaproteobacteria bacterium | reverse complement strand
CCGGCGGCGTCCTGGTCGCTGAAGCGGACGGTGTCGGAGCACCAGTGCGGATAGATCGAGCGATCCTGCAGGCGTTTGTCGCGTGACATGGCGGGAGTGTAGCATCCGCGCGCCATGGCACATCCCATCTTCACCGAAGAGCATGACCTGATCCGCGCCCAGCTGCGCCGCTTCGTCGAGGAGAAGGTGAAGCCCGCGGG
>VBAF01000166.1:0-6766 GCA_005884705.1 Alphaproteobacteria bacterium | reverse complement strand
CGGGCCCGAAGTGGGAGGAGGCGGGCTTCGTGCCGCGCGCCGTGCTGCGTGAGATGGGCGGGCTCGGATTCTTCTCGCTGCGCGTGCCCGAGGCGCTGGGCGGCGCAGGCCTCGATGCGCGGGCGTCGGTGGTGCTCGCCGAGGAGGTCGGCCGCTCGACCCATGGCGGCTTCGCCATTACCGTGCTGGTGCATACCGATATGGCGAGCCCGCACCTGATCCGCTTCGGCACCAAGCGCCAGCTCGAAAAGTACCTGCCGGGCGTGATGGCGGGCAGTAGCATCACCGCGGTCGGCGTCAGCGAGCCGGGCGCCGGCTCAGACGTCGCCGCGATCCGCACCCGCGCGGTCAGGGACGGCGACCACTACGTGCTGAACGGCGCCAAGATGTTCATCACCAACGGCGTGCATGCCGATCTCTACTTCATCGCCGCCCGCACCGATCCCGAGGCCAAGGGCAGCCGCGCGCTCACCATGTTCATCGTCGAGAAGGGCACACCTGGCTTCAAGGTCGGCCGCGCCCTCGACAAGACGGGTTGGCGGAGCTCCGACACCGCCGAGCTGGTGTTCGAGGACTGTCGCGTGCCGGCCGAGAACGTGCTGGGCGAGCCCAACCGCGGCTTCTACTCGATCATGGCCAACTTCCAGACCGAGCGGCTGGTGATCGGGGCGATGGCGATGGCCGAGGCGCGCGAGGCGATCCGGCTTACCTTCGACTATGTCAACCAGCGCACCGCCTTCGGTGCGCCGCTATGGGAGAAGCAGGCGATCCGCCAGCGCCTGTCGCGGCGCCTGGCCGAGGTCGAGGCGGCGCGCCAGCTCGTCCATCACACCGCCTGGCTCGACGCCCAGGGCACCGACTGTGTCGCTCAGGTCTCGAGGGTCAAGGCGCTGGCCGGCGATCTGGTGAACCAGGTGCTCTACGACTGCGTGCAGTTCCACGGCGGCATGGGCTTCATCCGCGAGACCGCTGTCGAGCGCATGGCGCGTGACGCCCGCGTCCAGTCGATCGGCGGCGGCGCCTCGGAAGTCATGCTCGAGGAAGTCGCTAAGCGGTTCGGCCAGGCCTTGTCAGACTGAAGATGGTTACGCATGGTGCCGGCCGAGATGACTGAGCGTTATTGGGACGACTACGAGGTCGGCCAGAAATTTCCCTTGGGCAGCACGAGCTTTACCGAGCAGGAAATCGTCGACTTCGCTCGGCAGTTCGATCCGCAGCCCTTCCATGTCGACGCCGAAGCCGCCCGGCAGTCGATGTATGGCGGCCTGATCGCTTCGGGCTGGCATGTGGCGTCCAGGATGATGCGGCTGTTCGTCGATAATTACGTCGATCGACGGACGGCGCTGGGCTCGCCCGGGCTGGACGAATTGCGCTGGCTGAAGCCGGTGCGGCCGGGCGATACACTGACCGGCTGGGTGCTGTGCGCCGACAAGGTGCCGTCGAAGAGCCGGCCGACCATGGGCATCATCCATGAGCACTGGCAGGTCACCAACCAGAACGGCGAGCTGGTGATGACGACCAAGGGCATCAACATGGTGCGGCGGAGGCCCTCATGAGGAAATGGGCATGAGCCGGCGCGCGGTGAAGGGCCTCGACCATGTCGTGGTCATGGTCGACGGCATCGATGCGGCGCAGAGGCAGTACGAGAAGCTCGGCTTCGAGGTCCAGCCGCGCGGCTTTCATCGCAAGCTCGGCACCGCCAATCACCTGATGATCTTCGACAAGGACTATTTCGAGATCCTGGGCATCGTCGAGGACACGCCGTTCAACGCCGAGCGCCGGGAATGGCTGAAGGACGGCGGCGGCTTGGCCAACGTGGCGCTGGCGACCGACGGCGCCGACCTGGCGTTCGACGCCTTCAAGGCGGCGGGCCTCGATCCCGATGCGCCGCTGTTCTTCGACCGCGCCGTCGAGGTCGCGGGCAAGACCGAGCATGCCCAGTTCCGCACCGTGCGCGTCCCCAAGACCCATATGCCGGTGGTCGGCTTCTTCGTCTGCGAGCACATCACCCCGCAGTTCGTCTACCGCGCCGAATGGGCCAAGCATCCGAACAGCGCGCGCGACATCGCCGGCGTCACGGTCATCGCCGATCAGCCGGCCCGGTGGACCGCTGCGCTGGAGAGATATTTCGGGGCGGGCTCGGTGAGCCGCGAAGCCGACGGCATCGTCGCGGACACCGGCACGCAGCCCATCCGCTACCTCACGCGCCAGGACTATGCGCGGCGGTACCCTGGCATCACGCCGGTGCGATCCGGCACTTTTGAGCGTGCAGGTCGATAACCTCGCCGCCTGCGAGACGCTCTTGAAGAAGAACGGCGTCAAGCTTCTCAAACCCGATGCCAGCCGGCTGCTGGTGCCGCCCTCGGAGGCCGCGCACCTCACCCTGGAATTCGCGGAGCGTTAGCGTTCATGGCGTTCGATCTTGCCGATCGCGGCATCTATGGCTTAGCCACGTCCGAGCATCTGCGCTTCGCCGACGTCGATGCCAACGGCCACGTCAACAACGGCTCGTTCATCGAGCTGCTGGAGAATGCGCGGGTCTCCTACCTGCGCCGGATCGTACGCCCTCATGGCGCTGAGGGGGGCCTGCCGCGCTTCCGGCTGGTGATCGGCCGCATCGAGGCCGACTTCAAGCGGCAGATGTTCTATCCCGGCACGGCGACTGCCTGTGCCCGCCTTATCGAGGCGCATCAGCGCAAGGTGGTGATCGGCCAGGCGCTGTTCGATGGCGAAGGGCAGTGCACGGCGGTGCAGAAGGTGATCATGGTGTCGCTGGACGAGCAGACCCACAAGAGCACGCCGTTCGACCCGGCCGTGCGGGCTGCGCTCGAAACGCTCGCCGCCTCCAGGGACGGGCTGCCCGTATGAACAAGCTGATCCCCGAAGGCTTCCGCGAGCTGCGGGTCACCGACGATTTCGTCGGGCTGATCGGCCCGCTCTGGTTCAAGATCGAGGGCGAGAAGCTGCGGGTCGGCCTGCCGCTCGAGCCGCGGCACGGCAACCCAATGGGCTGGGCGCATGGCGGGCTGCTGGTCACCGTCGCCGACATGGTGATGGGCGCGGGTTCGGGGCATGCCACCGGCATCCGATGGCCGCATCCCACGATATCGCTCAGCACCGAGTTCGTGCGCGGCGCCAAGCTCGGCCAATGGCTCGAAGGCACCGCGCGCATCGCCCGTCGCACAGTCAATTTCTGCTTCTGCAGCTGCGACCTGGTCTGCGGCGGCGAAATCGTCCTGGTCGCATCGGGAGTCTTCAAGGTGCCCGACCTCGACAAGATCCCCGAGCACCTGCGCGCCCGGGTGAAGGGCAAATGGGGCGAGCCCTGATCTAGGGCTGTTTCCTCTTGCGGTAGATCTTGTAGCGGTCGACGTCCATCAGGTGTTCGTAGTGCTCGAAGGCGTCGGCGAACACCTTGTTCTGCTGGAAGTATTCGAGATAGTCGAACACCTTGCCCTGACAGCGCGGCATGCCGGGGATGGTGTCGAGGATCAGGAGGTCGGGCTGGCCCTTGGCGAAGTCCTCGGACACGGCGTCGAACACGAACTTCTCGGTGTCGCCCATCGTATCGGGCGCGTTGTAGAGCGCGGGGAAGTCCTCGCAGTCGGCATAGACGCCCTGGACCACCCACATCGTCAGGAAGCGCATGGTCATGCGGCCGTGCACGTAGTTCAGCATCGGCCAGAACGGGTAGATGCCGGGCGACAGGGTCATGATCGTGCGGTGCGGCGCGTTCTGCTCGACGATATGGCGCAGGATGCCGCCGATCGAATCCTCGTACTGGCGCTGCTTGTAGAACGGCGGCGTGTAAAGCGCGGCCTGGAAGTAGAGCAGCACCATCAGCGTGGCGGAGATCACCGCCACCGGCAGGCGATGGCCGCTGCGGCTGATCGGCAGGTAGCGGTCGATGGTCTGCGACAGGGTGAAGGTCGCGAGCAGGATTGCCGCCGATAGTGCCGGCAGCACGTGGTAGGGCCAGCCCTTGGCCTGGGCGATCGCGGAAAGCACTGCGCCGATGCCGAAGGCGAGCAGGGCACGCGCCGCCAGCGCGCGGGTGAGGAAGATGGCGAAGGTGCCGAACAGCAGGAGCGCGATCAGGGTCGGCAGCATGACGTCGCTCGTCAGCACCTGTCGCCAGCCGGCGTCGCCGATCGGTTCGTAGGATTCGAGCGCCATCGGCATCACGAAGCGACCGAATGCCGAGAATACCGTGTACATCAGCACGAGATGGGTGAGCGCCACGGCGAAGATCGCCCACGGGATCGGATCGCGGATGGTGACGCGCCAGCCGCGTCGCAGCAGCAGGAAGAGCTCCACCGCCGCCGGGATGGCGAGGTAGTAGGGCTTCATCGCCAGGAACAGGCCGGCGACGAGGCCGATCACCACGGCGCTCGAGACGCGCAGGCGCACGCCCTCGGCGCGCGCCATCGAGCCGATCAGGTAGGGCGCGCTGGCGACGAACATGATGTGCTCGCGCTGGCCGAAATGCTCGTTGGGCAGCACCGTGAACAGGAACAGCAGCACCGGCGGCAGCAGCGCCTCTGTCAGTGCATGGTCGGCCGAGGGCACGAGGCGCACCAGCCGGCTGCAGGCGTAGAAGGAGGCGGCGATGCCCGCCACCACCCAGGCGGTGAACCAGAACGGTATGCTGCCCGGCAGCAGCTTGGCGGTCAGCACCGGCAGCGCGTGGACGATGAAGGTCAGCGGCAGGTTCTCGTCGATTACCTGGACGTAGAGCGTCTCGCCGTCGAGCCAGCGTTCCGTAACGTCGAGGATCGCGCCGACGTCGTGGTTGATCGGCGGGAAGAAGTAACCGGCGAGCCACAGCACCGGCAGCGCGAACAGCGGCACCAGCAAAAGCCGCTCCAGGCGCGGCGAGACGATCGGTGGTTTGGTCGTGGCGGTTGGCAAGGCGGCGTCAAGATATCATAAGCGGAGCGTGGAGCGGATCGAGTACGAGCGCATGAATGCGGTCGAGGATCGCATGTGGTGGTACCGCGGCCTGCGCGCCCTGGTCGTGCAGGAACTGGCGCGCGCGCTCGGCGAGGCGGTTTCGGGCCCGGTGCTCGACGCGGGCTGCGGAACCGGCGGCATGCTGGCGCGGCTCGGGCCGGCGGCGTTCGGCGTGGAATACGACCCTGTCGCCGCCGCCCTTGCCTGCAAAAAGTCCGGGCGGCCGGTGGCCTGCGGTTCGGTCAACGAAATGCCGGTCGGCCCGGGCGCGCTTGCAGGCTACGTCTCGCTGGACGTGCTGTGCCACGGCGGGGTCGACCCCGAGCGCGCCGCCCAGGAGGCCCATCGCTGCCTCAAGCCGGGCGCGGTCGCCCTGTTCAATCTGCCGGCCTACGGGTGGCTGTTGTCGGCGCATGACAGGCGCGTGCACAATGTCCGCCGCTTCACCCGCAGCCAGGGGCGTGCCCTGCTGGCCGGCTGCGGCTTCGAGATCCTGAAGGCGAGCTACTGGAACACCCTGCTCTTTCCCCTGATGCTGCTCCACCGACTGACCGAGCGCGATGATGCGCCGAGCGACGTGCGCGACTTCCCGCGCTGGCTCGACCTCGTCTTCTCCGCGGTGCTGGCGCTCGAGCGGGCGGCCCTCGGCGCCGGTATCACGCTGCCGTTCGGCGGCTCATTGCTGATCGTGGCCAGGCGCGATGGTTGATCCCGTCCTGTCCATCGTCGTGCCGGTCTACAACGGCGCCGCGACCATCAGCGAACTGGTCGCGGCGCTGAGAGCGCTCGACATCGACGGCGGCCTGGAGATCGTGCTGGCGGTCGATGGCAGCCCGGACAACAGCCTCGACGTCTGCAAGAAGCTCGCCGCCGAGCCCGGCGCGCCGGTGACGGTGCTGAGCCTCAGCCGCAATTTCGGCGAGCACAACGCGGTGATGGCCGGCCTCGCGCGCGCCCGCGGCGCCTTCGCCATCACCATGGACGACGACCTGCAGAACCCGCCAAGCGAGGTGAAGCGGCTCTACGAATACGCGCGCGACGGCGGCTACGACGTGGTCTACACCTACTACGAGGAGAAGAAGCACGCCGCCTGGCGCAATATCGGCAGCCGCTTCACCAACTGGTGCGCGGACAAGCTGATCGACAAGCCCAAGGGCCTCTATCTCTCGAGCTTCCGCTGCATCTCCGGCTTCGTGCGCGAGCACATCACCACGGGTTACGAGGGGCCGTACCCTTACGTCGACGGGCTGATCTTCCAGGTGACGCAGAATGTCGGTCGGCTGCAGGTCGCGCACCTGCCCCGGATCGAGGGCCGCTCGAACTACACGATCGCCCGCCTGTTCCGGCTGTGGCTGTCGATGTTCCTGAATTTCTCGGTGATCCCGCTGCGCTTCGCCACCTTGTTCGGCATCGCCTTCGGCCTGTTGGGGGCGCTGGCGGCGGTGATCGTCGTTGCCGAGGCGATCTCCGCGCACAAGCCGCCGCAGGGTTGGGCGTCGCTGATGGTCGCGGTGCTGGTGCTGGCCGGCGTGCAACTGATCGTGGTTGGCCTGATCGGCGAGTATCTCGGGCGCATGTTCCTCGCCTCCAACCGCAAGCCTCAGTACCTGGTCCGCGAAGTCTTCAAGCGCGGCGACTCTGGCCTCGAGGTCGAACGCCCGCCGGTCAACACGCAGGCCGCCGGCCAACCTTATCGCGTGCCGTCATTCCCCCAGGAGCCCGAGCGATGATGATCTATTACGTGGTGCTCGGTATCGGCATCCTGGCCGGCATCGCGGGCCAGATGCTGCTCAAGGCAGGCGCCGATGCGCCG
>VBAF01000628.1 GCA_005884705.1 Alphaproteobacteria bacterium | reverse complement strand
CGGTCGTCAACGCGCTGCCCAAGCAGGCGCTCGCCGCCCAGTAATCTCTCGCCGGCAAGACTACCTGCCGACCCGCGCGACTTCCTTGTTGCTCTTCAGGAGCTTGTCGAAGAAGTCGATGGTCTTCAGGAGGCCGGTCTCGAGGTCGACCTTGGGCTCCCACTGGAGCTTGTCGCGCGCCAGGCTGATGTCGGGGCAGCGCTGCATCGGGTCGTCGGCCGGCAGCGGCTGGAAGACCAGCTTCGACTTGCCGTTGACCAGCTTCAGGATCTTCTCGGCGAGATGCTTGACCGGCGTCTCGACCGGATTGCCGAGATTGACCGGACCGGTGAAGTCATCCGGCGTGTGATCCATCAGGCGCAGCCAGCCGTTCAACAGGTCGTCGACATAGCAGAAGGCGCGGGTCTGCATGCCGTCGCCGTAGATCGTGATGTCCTCGCCCTTGAGCGCCTGGACGATGAAGTTCGACACCACGCGGCCGTCGTTGGGGTGCATGCGCGGGCCGTAGGTGTTGAAGATGCGCGCCACCTTGATGCGTAGATTGTGCTGGCGGTGATAGTCGAAGAACAGCGTTTCGGCGCAGCGCTTGCCCTCGTCGTAGCAGGCGCGCGGCCCGAGCGGATTGACGTTGCCGCGATAGCTCTCGACCTGGGGATGCACCGTCGGGTCGCCATAGACCTCGCTGGTCGAGGCCTGGAAGATCTTCGCCCGCACGCGCTTGGCAAGGCCAAGCATGTTGATCGCGCCGTGCACCGAGGTCTTGGTCGTCTGCACCGGATCGTGCTGGATCGGCGAGGCCGGGCAGGCGAGGTTGTAGATCTCGTCGACCTCGACGTAGAGCGGGAAGGTCACGTCGTGCCGCATCAGCTCGAAATGCGGGTTGCCGAGGCAGGCGACGATGTTGTCCTTGTTGCCGGTGAAGTAGTTGTCGACGCACAGCACGTCGTGGCCCGCCGCCAGCAGGCGCTCGCAGAGATGCGAGCCCAGGAAGCCCGCGCCGCCGGTCACCAGAATCCGCCTGCCCATGTCGCCTCTTGAATTTTCCCCGCGCCGCGGCCGACACTACACGGCAAAGATACGAGGGGAAACACGCCGGTGGCGAGCGCAAGCCCTGCTGCGCGCGCGAGCGACAGGTCGCGCGAGCGACAGGTCCACTGCCCGCAAAAGAAAACCGGCGACTCCTCGCGGAGCCGCCGGCGCCTCAAGTTGACACGAGAGAGGAAGGCTTAGCGATGGCCGCTGAAGCTGCGGCTGCCGCCGGCGCTGCGGCCGCCGGTGGTGCCGGTGCCGTAGCTGGCGTTCGACGCCGTCGTGGTAGCGGTGGTGGTGCTGGCCGGGCGGGTCTGGCCGCCCCAGCTCCGCGTGCCGGTGTTGCTGGCGACCGCCGTGCCGCCAGTCGTGCCGCCCGTCGTCGTGCCGGTGCCGGTCGAGCCGCCACGGTTCCAGCCGGTGTTGGTGCCAGTGCTCGTACCGGTGCCGGTCGAGCCGCCGCGGTTCCAGCCGGTGTTGGTGCCAGTGCTCGTACCGGTGCCGGTCGAGCCGGTGCCAGTGCCCGTACCGGTGCCGCCGGTGCCATTGTGGTTCCAGCCGGTGCCGGTACCCGTTCCGGTGCCGCCGGTGCCGTTATGGTTCCAGCCGGTGTTCGTGCCAGTGCCCGTACCCGTGCCGTTATGGTTCCAGCCGCCGGTGTTGCCGTTGTGGTTCCAGCCGTTCGACGCGGTGTCGCCGCGGTTCCAGCCGTTGTGATCGCGGCCCTGGTTCCCACTGCCGTTGTTGTGGTCGCGGCCCCAGTCGCGGCGGTCGGCGTCGCGATGGTCGCCACCGCGGTTGTTGCCGCGGCCCCAGCCGTCGTGATCGTTCCAGCCGTTAGCCCGGCCGTCAGTGCGGCCCCACTGCTGGCCGCGATCCCAGGCCTGCTGGCTGTCGTGGCTCTGGCGATAGATGTCGCGGTTCTCGCGCTGGACCATGCGGTCGATGCGGGCCCGCTCCTGCGACGACACGTGGCCGTCGGCCATCGCTTGGCGCTGGGCACGGTCGATGGCGCGCTCACCCTGTTCAAGGCGATACTCCTCGCTGCGGGTGATCTGCCCGCTGCGGACACCTTGCTCGATGCGGTTCTGCTGGTAGTCCTGGATCCGGTTGACCTCGTACATGGACTGCGCGTTGGCAGCCCCACTCGCGGCCACGAGGCCGGCCGCTGTCAGAACGGCGTAAGGGATGAGGCGAAGTTTAGGCATTCAATGTCCCCTGGGCGTGGATCGACGGATGGTCCGTCTTAGAAGTCGCTACGCCTCGCCTTCCCGAAACATCCCTCGAAAAAAGTCGAACGCAACGCTAGAACCTTTAGGTCCCTGAAAGGTCACAACGCCGCCACGCCGATGTCCGAATTGCCCGAAAATCTGACGCCTATCCGCGCCGCGCACCTCTTCGACGAGGCGCACCTCGCCGCCTACATGACGGCGAACGTCGACGGATTCCGCCCGCCGCTCGCCATCCTTCAATTCGAGGGCGGCCAGAGCAACCCGACATTCCATCTGACGGACGGCGCCGGCCGCATGTACGTGCTGCGCAAGAAGCCGCCCGGCAAGCTGCTGCCGTCGGCCCACCAGGTCGATCGCGAATACCGGGTGATCAAGGC
>VBAF01000165.1 GCA_005884705.1 Alphaproteobacteria bacterium | reverse complement strand
TTCGACCACCACCGCATCTTCGGCCGGCCGAAAGTCCTTGGAGGCGGGGAAGCCCCAGGTCGTGGGCAGGCCGGCGACGTTGTACGACTCCTTCACGGTCATCGGCAGGCCAAGCAGCGGCCGCCGTTCACCGCGCGCCAGCGCCTGGTCGGCGGCGATCGCTGCCCGCCGCGCGCGGTCGAAATCGCGCACGACCACGGCGTTGATCGACTTGTCGAGGCTCTCGATGCGCGCGATGGCCTGATCGAGCAGTTCGACCGCCGAGACGCGTCGGTTGGCGAGATCGGCGACCTGCTCGCCGGCGGTGCGATACCACTTGCTGCGTTCTGGTGAAGGAGGTGGCGGGGCGGGCGTGGCCGTCTGGCCAAATGGCTGCGTCGCCGGGATGGCGCACGCCGCGGTGACACCCGCCAGGAAGGCGCGGCGACTTGCCCTGCCACCCTTGGAGTTGACCGAAGATCCGTTCATCGAAGGCTCTCCCTCGCGCCCAGACTAGGTGAAGCCCTACTGCACCGCCAGCGCGAGGCGCGGCGGTTCGTGGCGCACGGGCTGCGCCTGCTCGGACGCGGGCTTCTTCACCCGGAACCAGGCGGCGTAGAGCGCCGGCAGGAACAGCAGGGTGAGGGCGGTCGCCACCAGCAGGCCGCCCATCAGGGCGACGGCCATCGGCCCCCAGAACACGCTGCGCGACAATGGCACCATGGCGAAGATCGCGGTGCCGGCGGTCAGCAGGATCGGCCGGGCGCGGCGCACCGTGGCATCGACCACCGCGTCCCAGGCGGCATGGCCGGCTTCGATGTCCTGGTCGATCTGGTCGACCAGGATCACCGAGTTGCGCATGATCATGCCGGCAAGTGCGATCGTGCCGAGCAGCGATACGAAGCCGAACGGTTGGCCGAACAGCAGCAGGAACAGCGCCACGCCGATCATGCCGAGCGGCGCCGTCAGCAGCACCAGCGCCAGCTTGGAGAAGCTGCGCAGCTGCAACATCAGGAAGAGCAGGGTGATGAACAGCATCACCGGCATCATCTTGAAGATCGAGCCCTGGCTCTTGGCGCTCTCCTCCTTGTCGCCGCCGACCTCGATGCGATAGCCCGCCGGCAGCGCGGCGCGTACCGGCCCGAGCGCCTGGTCGAGGCGGGTGGCGACGTCGGGGCCCTGGACGCCGTCGCGCACGCCGGCGCGCACCGTCATCAGCAGCTCCTTGTTGCGCCGCCACAGGATCGGCTCCTCGAGCTCGAAATGCAGCGTCGCGAGCTGGGCCAGCGAGACGATGCCGCCGGTCGCCGTGCGCATGTGGATCGACTCCAGCCCCTCGACGCTGAGACGCTCCGGCGCCACGGCGCGGGCCACCACGTCGATCGTCTCGGTGCCCTCGCGGTACTGCGTCACGACGACGCCCGACAGGATGGTCTGCAGCGCGTTGCTGAGGAGCTGCGAATCGACGCCGAGCGCGCGCGCCTTGGCCTGGTCGACGTCGAGCCGTACCGACTTGGCGAGCTCGTTCCAGTCGAAATTGACGTCGCGCGTATCGGGATCGGCCTTGAAGACCTGGCGGACCTGCTCGGCGACGGCACGCACGGCTTGCGGATCCTCGCCCAGCACGCGGAACATCACGGGGTAGGCGACCGGCGGGCCGTTCTGCAGCCGCTGCACGCGGCCGCGTACCGCCTCGAAATCGTCCTTGAACAGCGCGCCGAGCTCGGCGACGACGCGTTCGCGAGCTTCGATGCCCTTGGCCATGACGATGACCTGGCCGAAGTTCGAGTTGGTGAGCTCGGGCACGGTTGGCAAATAGAACCGCGGCGAACCCGCACCGACATAAGACGTGTAGAAGGCGACGTCCTCGTTCTTCGCCAGCCACCGCTCGAGCTTCTTCACCTCGGCGTCGGTCGCGGCATAGGAGGCGCCCTGCGCCAACCGCAGGTCGACGATCAGCTCGGGCCGGTTGGCGGTCGGGAAGAACTGCTTCTGCACCAACTGGAACGAGGCCATCGCCGCGACGAACGCCAGCACCGTCACCGTGATGGTGGTTTTGCGCCAGGTGATGCACCAGGTCACCAGCTTGCGGAACAGGCTGTAGAGGCGGCTGTTGTACGGGTCGTGGTGGCCGGCCTTGGGCGCGGGCAGCAGGCGATAGCCGATCCACGGCGTGAACAGCACGGCCACGAACCAGGAGATCACCAACGACAGCCCGACCACCCAGAAGATCGAGTTGGTGTACTCGCCGGCGCTCGACTTGGCGAAGCCGACCGGCACGAAGCCCGCCGCCGTGATCAGCGTCCCGGTCAGCATCGGGAAGGCGGTCGAGGTGTAGGCGAAGGTCGCCGCTTCGATGCGGCTGAAGCCCTGCTCGAGCTTCACCATCATCATCTCGACGGCGATGATCGCGTCGTCGACCAGCAACCCGAGCGCGATGATCAGGGCGCCAAGCGAGATGCGCTGGAAGTCGATGCCGAGCAGCATCATGCCGACGAAGGTGATGGCCAGCACCAGCGGCACCGACAAGGCCACGATGATGCCGGTGCGAAAGCCCAGGCTGATGAACGACACGACCAGCACGATGCCGAGTGCCTCGGCCAGCGACTGGCTGAATTCGCGCACCGATTCCTGCACCACCTCGGGCTGGTTGGCGACGCGGTGGACGGTGATGCCGACCGGCAGGTCCTTCTCGATCTGGGCCATCACCGCGTCGAGCGCCTTGCCGAGCTGCTGGACGTTGCCGCCGGCCTGCATGACCACGCCGAGGCCCAGCACCGGCTTGCCGTTGAAGCGCATCGAGACCTGGCGCGGATCGGTGTAGCCGCGCTTGATGTCGGCCACGTCGCCCAGGGTCAGCGTGCGGCCGGCGGCGCTGAACGGCAGCGCCATCAGCCGCTCGGCCGAGGAGGGCGCGCCGTCGACCCGGATCGCCATGCGCTCGCCCTTGGTCTCGATGGTGCCGGACGCCGCGATCGCGTTCTGCTTGCGCACCACGTCGAGGATCTGGTCGACCGGCACGCCCAGCATGGCCAGGCGCGCATGGCTGAACTCGATGAAGATCTTCTCGTCCTGGACGCCGAACAGGTCGGCCTTGGTGACCTCCGGAACGCGCAGGAGTCTCAGCCGCGCCTCCTTGACCATCGCCTTGACCTCTGCATCGGAGAAGCCGTCCGCCTCGAAGGCCCAGATCAGGCTGTAGGTGTCGCCGTACTCGTCGTTGAAATTCGGTCCGATCACGCCTTGCGGCAGGCTTCCGCGGATGTCGCCGACCTTCTTGCGCACCTGGTACCAGAGGTCGGGCACCCTGGCGGGCGGGACGTCGTCGCGCAGCGAGACATAGATCACCGTCTCGCCGGGCTTGGTGTAGCTCTGGACGTTGTAGAAGTAGGGCAGCTCCTGCAGCTTGGTCTCGAGCTTGTCGGTGACCTGCTGCTCCATCTCGCGCGCGGTGGCGCCCGGCCAGGTGGCCGAGACGACCATCTGCTTGATGGTGAAGGGCGGGTCCTCGCCGCGGCCGAGGTTGAAATAGGCGAAGATGCCGGCCGCCGTCAGCACCAGCATGAAGAACAGCGTCAGCGTGCTGTTCTTGAGCGCGAGTGCCGAGAGGTTGGGGCCGCGCGCGCTCACGGGCGCGCCCCGACCTGCAGCGGCTTGACCTTCTGCCCTTGCTCGAGCTTGTGCACGCCCGCCGTGGCGACGATCTCGCCGTCCTGCACGCCGGAGGCGATCAGTGCGGAGTCGTCGCGCCAGCGCGAAACGACGACCGGCCGCAGCGCCACGGCGCCGGACACCGGGTCGATCACCCAGACCGCAGGCTCCTTGCCCTGCTGGAAGATCGAGGTGAGCGGTACTTCGGCGAGCTTCTCGGGATCGGGCCGCGCCAGGACAAGCGACGCGGTCATGCCGATGCCGATGAAGTCGGGCGCCTCGACCACGGTGAAGCGCGCCGGATAGGTGCGCGTCATCGGATCGGCGCTGGGCGACAGCTCGCGCAGCCGGGCGGCGTAGCGATGGCCGGTGTCGGACCACAGTTCGAAGGTGACTCGACTCGCGTCGCGCACCGTCTTCAGCCGATGCTCGGGCACGCCGACCAGGATTTCGAGTTCGTCGCTGCGGGCGAGCTTCACCATGCCCTGACCCTGCGCCAGCACCTGGCCGACCTCGGCGGTGACGGCGGTGATTACGCCGGCGGCGTCGGCGCGCAGTTCGGTATAGGCGAGGTTGTTCTCGGCGCTCGCAAGCTGGCTTTTCGCCTGCTCGACCTTGGCGAGCGAGGTCGAGGACAGCGACTGCCGCGTGTCGAGCGTCTGGGTCATGAAGGCCGCACTGCCGCGCAGCGCCTGGTAGCGGTCGAGGTCGGCCTTGGCGCGCAGATAGTCGGCCTCGGTGGAGGCGAGGGCGGCGCGCGCATTGTCGACCGCCAGCCGATAGTCGACCGGATCGATGCGCGCGATGAGCTGCCCCGCCTGCACGACCGCGCCGACATCGACGTCGCGCGAGATCACCTTGCCGGCGACGCGGAAGCCCAGCGTGGTCTCGATGCGCGGCACCACCGTGCCGGCCAGCATCAGGCTGCGCATGTGGGTGCGGAACTGGATCTCCGCGACCCGCGCCGGCCGGGCGACCTGGTCCGGCGCGGCGGCGACGGTCGGGCCCTTCCAGGCAAAGGCGCCCAATGCCATCAGCGCAACGGTGCCCGTCACCGCGGTGGCGAGCACCGCCTTGCGGGAGAGGAACCGGAAGAAA
>VBAF01000164.1 GCA_005884705.1 Alphaproteobacteria bacterium | reverse complement strand
CGACGTGCGCACGCCCGAAGCGATGGATGCGGTGCGGGCGCCCAACCCGGTCAAGCCGCCGACCGTGGCGCAGATCTCGATCCCGACCACGCTGTCGGCCGGCGAGTTCTCGCCGATTGCCGGCGTCACCGACGAGCGCACCAAGGTGAAGGAGCTGTTCCGCCATCCCGACATCGTGCCGCGCGCGGTGGCGCTCGATCCCGCGGTGACGCGCCACACGCCGCAATGGCTGTGGCTCTCGACCGGCATCCGTGCGGTCGACCACTGCGTCGAGGGGATTTGCTCCAACGAGGCGACGCCCTACGGCGACGCCTCGGCATTGCATGGCCTGTCGCTGCTGGCGCGTGGGCTGCCCAAGGTGAAGGCCGATCCCAACGACTTCGAGGCGCGGCTCGACTGCCAGCTCGGCTCGTGGCTTTCCATGGCGCCGCTGGTCGCCGGCGTGCCGATGGGGGCGAGCCACGGCATCGGTTACGTGCTGGGCGCGGTGTTCGACATTCCGCACGGCCATACCTCCTGCATCATGCTGCCCTCGGTGATGCGCTGGAACCGATCGGCCAATGCACCGCGCCAGACGCTGGTCGCCGCGGCGATGGGCCAGCCGGGCAAGGATGCCGGCGACGTGCTCGACGCCTTCATCCGCGGCCTCGGCATGCCGCGCAGCCTCGGCGAGGTGAAGGTCGGAGCTGAGCATTTCGATCGCATCGCCCGGCAGGCCATGGGCACGCCCTGGGTGCCGCGCAACCCGCGCTCCATTCCCGGCCCAGAGCAGGTCAAGGAGATCCTCGAGCTCGCCGCCTGATCGTCTTGCGTGAGGCGATTGAGAAATTTCGGCAACGCGTTGATTGTTCACCGCTTCTTGTGATCGAGAGGTCGCCCCCTCAGGGCATTTGAGGTATCCTGAGTTTTCCTCTGACAGGGGGCTGGATGATCTCTCGTCGCGGTCTGTTTGCTGGTTTCGCCGGACTATCGGGCCTGTCGCTCGCCGGATGCGGCAGTCGCGCCCCCGCTCCTTCCTTCGCGTATGCGCCGCCAGGTGGCGGCAGCGGGCCCGCGGCCAAGGGCCTCGATGCGGTGATCGACATCAGCCACAATGTGCGCGTCAGCGACTTCAACCTGGTGCGCAAGAGCGACATCCTGGCGGTGATCCACAAGGCGACCGAGGGCGGCGACTGGATCGATCCGTCCTACGCCGACCGCCGCGTGCAAGCCGAATCGGCCGGCCTGCTGTGGGGCGCCTATCATTTCGGCACCCGCCAGTATTCGGGCACGCGCCAGGCGCAGGCCTTCCTCGCAGTGACGCGCCCGAGTCCGCGGACGTTGATAGCTCTCGACTTCGACCTCAACGACTACAATCCCAACAACACCATGACCCTGCCCCAGGCCGAGGAGTTCGTGCACGTCGTCCAGCAGGCGACCGGCCGGCTGCCGATGGTCTACACCCACGCCGGCTGGGCGAACGGTCTGATCTCGGGGCGGCGCGGCGTCCGGCTGCGCGAGCCGGTCGGCCCCAACTCGATCCTGGCGCGCTGCGATCTGTGGCTCGCCGATCACCGCGAGGAGCCGGAGGTGCCCTACGCCTGGGCGGATCGCGGCTGGAAGCTCTGGCAATACCTCGCCGACGAGACCGCGAGCAACGCGGCCTACGGCTCGGTCTCGCGCGCCATTCCCGGCGTCACCCATTGCGACCGCAACCTGTTCGCCGGCGACAACGCGGCGCTTCATCGATTCTGGGGTGTCGGCCGCGCCAGGGCGTGATGCGATCCCTATCCGCCCGGCATAGTGCCTGCAGCCGGGGGCGAGCCCGAGTTCATCCAGCCGCGTCCCGGCCGCACCAGTGCCGCGGCGATACTCGCCACGGCGAACGCTCGGCGCCTCATTCGATCACCTCGTCGGCCAGGGCCAGGAGCGCCGGCGGCACGATAAGGCCGAGCGCCTTCGCGGTGTCGCGATTGATGACGAGATCGAAGGTCGTCGGCTGCACCACCGGCAGATCGGCCGGCTTGGCGCCCTTGAGGATCCGGCCGACATAGACTCCGACTTGGCGATAGACCGCCCTGATGCTTGGGCCGTAGGCGATCAACCCGCCGTCCTCGGCGAAGTCCCGCCAGGTGTAGATCGCGGGCAGCTTGTGGCGCGCTGCCAGCGCCAGAAGCTGTTGCTTGCGGGCGTGAATGACAACATCGGCCTGGATGACCACCGCACCGCAGGCCTCGCGGACCATCGTCGCGAACGCGTCCTCGACCTCGCTCTCGTTACGGACGTTCACGACCACGAGCTGCAAGCCGCGCGGCCGAGCCGCCTCCTGCATCTCGCGCACGCTGCGCTCGGTGCTGACGTTCTCCGGGTTCGCCAGCCAGGCGATCCGCTTGGCTTGCGGCACCATCTGGGCCAACAAGTCGAGTCGTTTGGACCCGAGGTCGGCGACCAGATAGGTCGCACCCGTCAGGTTCCCCTCGGGCCGCGCCAGGCTATTGACCAAGCCGATTGCCACCGGGTCGCCGCCGGTGCCGAATACGATCGGGATTGTCGAGGTCGCGCGCTTGGCCGCCCACGGCGCGACGCCGACCGTCGCGATCACGTCGACCTTGAGCGCCACCAGCTCGGCGGCGAGCGCCGGCAGGCGATCATAGTGTTCGTCGGCCCAGCGGTACTCGAACGCTACAGTCTGGCCGTCGATGTAGCCGGCCTCCGCCAGAGCCTTGCGCAACGCATCAAGGTTGTCCGTTCTCGCCGGCGCCCCGCCGGCATGCAGCCAGCCAATGGTGGGCAGTGGCTTGGGCTGAGCATGGGCGGCGATGGGCCTCGCCGCTGCCGCGAGGCCCAAGGCAAGCGCGGATAGGCCGCGCCGCGTGACCGGTCGGCCGATCAGGCCGGCCTCTCGGTCGTGGGATCGATCGTCTTGGCGACCTCGGTGATCTTGGTCGCCGGGAAACCGCTGATCTCGGCGTGCTTGCGGATCACCGACTCGTCCTTGGCGAGATAGACGCAAAAGGTCTTGTCGGCCGCCACGAAACTCTCCTGCCATTGGATGTCGGGCCCGAGCTGGCGCAGTACCTCGTTCGATTTCGCCGCCGCCTGACGCAGCTGGTCGCGCTCGAAAGTGCCGACCTTCGGGATGTCGCGTTCGATGATGAATCGGCGCAGTGCCATGCTTTCCTCCTCGGCATGCCCCCCAGGCAAGCCTGACGAATCGCACGCTCGCAGGCAAGCCCGCCGATTAGAGTCTGCCCTTGCGTTTCGCCACCGCCTCGGCCAGCAGGCAGAGGATCTCCCACATCATGGTGACACCGACCAGCGCGGTGTTGCCGCTCATGTCGAACGGCGGCGAGACCTCGACGACGTCGCCGCCGACCAGGTTGAGGCCTCTGAGGCCGCGCAGCATGCGCTGCGCCTCGTGCGGCGTATAGCCGCCGATCTCGGGCGTGCCGGTGCCGGGCGCGTAGGCCGGATCGAGGCCGTCGACGTCGAAGCTGACATAGGTCGGGCCGTCACCGACGACGCGGCGCGCCTCGGCGATCACCTTGTCGACGCCTAAATCGAAATACTCCTCGATGGTGATCACCCGCATGCCCTGCTCGACCGCCCAGTCGTTGTCGTCGCGCTTGTAGAGCGAGCCGCGGATGCCGATCTGCACGACCCGCTTGGGATCGAGCAGGCCCTCCTCGACGGCGCGGCGGAACGGCGTGCCGTGGGTGTACTTGAAGCCGCCAAAATAGGTGTCCCAGGTGTCGCTGTGGGCGTCGAAATGCACCATGCCGAGCGGCGGCTGGCCCTTGTTGATGCCGCGCATGATGGGCAACGTGATCAGGTGGTCGCCGCCGGCCGACAGCGGCACCGCGCCGGCGGCATGGAGCTTGGCGAAGAAGTGCTCGATGCGCTCCAGCGAATCCTCGAGGCTCGCGGGATTGACCGGCGCGTCGCCGAGGTCGCCGCACTTGGCCAGCTCGTACGGCGCCACCCGCGTGACGTGATGGATGCGGCGCATCATGGTCGAGAGGTCGCGCATTTGGCGCGGGCCATGGCGGGCACCCGGCCGGTTGGTGGTGCCGCCGTCCCACGGCACGCCGACCATGCCGATCTCGACGTCCGCTGGGTTGCGGAACAGCGGCAGGCGCATGAAGGTCGCGATGTCGCCGAACCGCGGCACGACGGTGCCGGCGACCGGCTGGGGGAAGCTCTTCGGGGAAGAGTCGTTCATGCCCACCTACTTAGAAGTCATTGTGGCCGCAACAGGGCCTTCCGTGCGGAGACGAATTCTTCGACGGCGGCGACGAAGCGGTCGGCCTC
>VBAF01000629.1 GCA_005884705.1 Alphaproteobacteria bacterium | reverse complement strand
CGGCGCACGACCTTGATGGACATCGTCGCCCTGTTCGAGCCGGCACCCGGCAACCGGCCTGCGGAGCCGGGCGAGGACACCGACATTGGCGGTGCGCTGCAGCGGGTGCTGGTGGAGATCGACGAGATCGCCGAGGCGACCTTGCGGTCGATCAGCCTGGAGACGATGCTCAAGCCGAAGTGACGATCGTCCGGATCCTCTCGTCGATAGTCGTGGCGTGTTGGTTGGCGGCGACCGCCAGCGCACAGGTCGACGCGTGTGACGCCAACACCGGCCCGCCAAGCGCCGACTTCGAGCACTACGCGGCCCAGCAATGGCCCCTGGAAGCCGAGCGCGCCAAGGGCAATCGCCAGAACGTGTCGCGCCTGGCCAATCGGCTACGGCTCGCGCTGGAGAAGGGCGACACGGTCGAGCTGGCGGATTGCCCTCGCGGCGACACTGCGCACGTTTATCTGTACGAGCATTTCGACGAGATCGGCCGCTTCTACGTCGTGCGCCGGCCGGCCTTCCGGGATTTCTCCTACACCTTGGTGATGCGGGCGAGCGGCAAGCAGTACACGGTGTATGGCACGCCGATCTGGTCGCAGGACAAGGCGCGCTTCCTGACGGTCGCGTGCTCGTGGCTGCCGCCGCGCGGCGCCCTGACGGTGCATGCGCCGGCGAGCGGCGGCATCGCCACCGACGCGGAGATCCCGCTGCCGACCTGCCTCGACGAGACCGAAAGCTGCTCGGCGCGCTGGGACAATCCGTCCTGGATCGCCGTCACCTGCACGCGCACCGACGGCTCGAGCCGCCGGGGCTCGGAGTTCGTCGTGCTGAAGGGCAGCGACGGCGTCTGGAAGACGTTCGGCCGGTAGGCTGTCCTAGCGGAAATGCAGGCGCCGGACCTGGGCTGCCCGAACCTTCGACAGCAGCAGCGACAGGTCGGCGCCCGGTTTGTTCAGCCACTGGGTGCCGCCGTTTGCCGGCAGCGGCCGCTTCTTGTTGGAGTTGCTCAGCAGGGTCTTGGTTTGT
>VBAF01000163.1:11087-13075 GCA_005884705.1 Alphaproteobacteria bacterium | reverse complement strand
TTGCGCTTTTCCATGGGTCTACTCCTGTTGCTGGTTACTGTGCCGCCGCGCGCGCCGCCGGATCGAGGCCGCCGCCGAACGGCGCGAAGGCCGCATAGGGCGGCTTGGCGAATTCGATGCCGAGCTTGGGCAGGTTCTCGTACATCCGCCGGATCGCCAGGCGCTGGATCATGCTGGGATTCTTGGGCTTGGCGGTGAACTTGAAGCGGATGATCAGCGAGGCGTCCTTGATGTCGACCAGGCCCTGCATCTTGAGCGGCTGCAGCAGCTCCTTCTGCCACTGCGGCTCGTTCATCATGTCGAGCCCGATCTTCTTGACCGTCTTGCGCAACAGCTCGACGTCGGTGTTCATCGCGAAGGCGAGGTTGAACTTCACGGTCGACCAGTCGCGGCTGAAGTTGGTGATGTGGGTGAGCTGGCCGAACGGCACGATATGGAGCTGGCCGTTCTGGTGGCGCAGCCGGATCGAGCGCACCGAGAAGCCCTCGACCGTGCCCTTGACCTTGGTGCCGTCGATATACTCGCCGACGCGGAACGAATCCTCGGCCAGGAAGAACAGGCCCGACACGATGTCGCGCACCAGCGACTGGCTGCCGAACGACACCGCGAGGCCGAGCACCGAGGCGCCGGCGATCAAGGGCGTGATATTGACGCCGAGCTGCGCCAGCACCAGCAGGCTGCCGAGGATCAGCAAGGTGATGCCCACGGTGACCCGCAGCACCGGCATGATGGTGCGCAGGCGCGACGCGGCGGCCGGCGCGTCGTCGTCGGCGTCGGGGTCGAAGCCGGCCGAGGGCAGCGGATTGTCGGCGATGTAGCGGTCCATGCGGTACTTGAGGAACCGCCAGATCACGTAGGCGACGAAGGTCGAGATGGCGGCGATCCGGATGGCGCGGGCGTGCGGCGCCCATTCGGCCGGCTCCATGACGCCGAGCGCGCCGAGCAGGATCGCGTCGGCCGCGACGACGATGACCACCAGCCGCACCGCCAGCCGGATACAGCCCGCGACCACGTCGGCGACCGTCGGCACCTCGAACGGCAGGTGATGCGTGACGCGATGGACCAGCGTCTCGAACAGCAGCAGCAGGATCAGCATCGATTCGACTCGGGCGATGCCGTGCATTGCCGCCGAGCTCTCGGTCACCGCCGCCAGGATCGCCGCCGTGCCGGCCAGCACGTAGAAAGCGAGGCCCGCGGCCCACCAGCTGTGGGCGAAGCCGAGCTTCATCGGTGCAAAGGTCGACCGCGGATTGACCATGCCGGCGAGCCATGCCGCCATCTCGTGTCGCCAGTGCCAGACGGTGTAGACCATCCCGGCGGCGACCACCGGCACCACGAGGATGACGGCGACCGACAGCAGCTGCGGCGCCGCGCCGGTCGTCTGCATGAACATCACCATCTGGCGCAACAGCAGCGGCAGCACGATCACGACGTTCATGCCGACCAGCAGGCGCGCCGCCGTCGCGTCGTCGACCGGCGCGATGCGGCCCTCCGGCGTGTTGGGCCGCAGCCAGATGCGGAAGACGAAGTTGAAGCCGCGCCAGTAGAGCAGCGCCACCAGGAACTGATGCGCGAGCATGCCGTAGACGCCCTGCGCCGCCCCCGCCTGTCCGGCGACGAAGCGGGCCGCGATCCCCAGGGCGAGCAACGCCAGGGCATCGAGCAGCGCGCCGTGCAGGAAGGCGCGCAGCGGCGACTCGCCGGCATGGCGCTCGAAGATGCCGACCCGCAGACGCTGCACGGCCGTGCGGGTCAGCCATTCGGCCGCGAGGCCGGCCACGACGATGCCGGCCAGCAGCGCCGTCTCGCGCCAGCTGAACTGCTGCGGCAGCGCGGCAAGGTAGTCTCCGAGCGCGGGCAGGCTGACGAAGATCTGGTCGAGCCGGTCGGTCAGCGACCGTAGCATCGAGCCCATCATGCTTTCCTGCATGCCGAAGCCCGAGGCGGCCTGCCCCGACGCCTCGGAGGCCAGCCCCGTCGCCGCAAAA
>VBAF01000163.1:9751-11019 GCA_005884705.1 Alphaproteobacteria bacterium | reverse complement strand
ATCGAGGCCCAGACGAAGACGGCCGTCGAAGCCACGCCGAGCGCGGTGCGCACGGCATGCAGGCGGCCCCACCGATCCAGCAGGGCCCGCGAGGCCGGGCCCGCGTCGCTGGGCGACATCGCCTGCAACGCCTTGTTGGTCGGCAGGATGACCAGCAGCGTGTAGGGCCAGCCCGCAAGCAGGATCAGGCCGCCGACCAGCCAGCGCAGCTCGCCCGTCGCGTGCCAGGCGAGACCGCCCAGCACGAAACCGATCGCCGCAAGCGAGGCCTGCATCACGGCGCCGCTTGCATAGGACGGCTTCCACTCGGCGAGCTGGGCGCGGTCGTCCAGTACGCTGCGCGCCGGATGCTCGACGAAGCTGACATAGACGGCGGCGCCGGTGAACAGCGCGGCGACCGTCAGCGCCAAGATACCGAATGTCATGGACATTTCTCCGCGGCTGGACCGCCCCGCCGGCCCGCTCTATCGTTGGATCAACGCCACAGCCGACGGCAAGAGGCAACAAGGGGTAGCGTCATGGCCTCCACCGAAACCATTCCCGTCATCGATCTCGGGCCCTATCTCGCGGGCGAACCCGGCGCGCTCGACCGCACCGCCAGGGAGCTGCGCTTCGCGCTGACCGAGATCGGCTTCTACTTCATCGTCAATCACGGCGTGCCGCGCGCGCTGATCCGCGGCGCGTTCGAGCAGGTCAAGCGCTTCCACGCCCAGCCGGTCGAGAAGAAGATGGCGCTGACCGGCTACCTGCCGATCCGTGGCAACACGCTGCGCACCTCGACGGTGCAGACCGGCACCAAGCCCAACCTGAACGAAGCTTTTTTCGTGAAGCGCGAGTTGCCGGCCGATCATCCCGACGTGCTCGCCAATCGGCGCTATCGCGGGCTCAACCGCTGGCCCGACCTGCCGGGCTTCCGCGAGACCATCCTCGACTACAACCAGACGATGGAGCGTTTGGTGCGGAAGATGGTGCGCCTCTATGCCCGTGCGCTCGACCTGCCGGCACAGTATTTCGACGCGGCATTCCGCGACCCGCAATACTCGCTGCGCATGACGCACTATCCGCACCAGGACGGCCCGGTGGTCGACGAGTTCGGCCTGGCGCCGCATACCGACACCAGCTTACTCACCTTGCTCGCCCCCAACGATGTGCCGGGCCTGTCGATCCGCACGCAGAGCGGCAACTGGATCGACGCACCGGCGATCGACGACGCCTATGTCGTGAACGGCGGCCAGATGCTGCAGCGCTGGACCAACGACCTCTTCCTG
>VBAF01000163.1:0-9736 GCA_005884705.1 Alphaproteobacteria bacterium | reverse complement strand
AGCGGCGGCGAGCGCTACGCCATCCCGTTCTTCTGCGACAGCAACATCGACTGGCCGGTCGCCGCGGTGCCGACCACGGTCGGCCCGGACAAGCCGCCGAAGTACCCGACCACCTACTACACGGACTACATGGCCTGGTACCAGAAGCGGAACTACGACGTGCTGAACGAAGCCCAGGCGGCGGATTGAGCCAGTCGACAACGAGCGTCGCGACCCTCGCGCGGATCGAGGCGGATGTCTTCCGCACGCCGATCGAGGAACCGGTCCGCACCTCGTTCGGCACCATGACCGAGCGCGCCGCGGTGTTCGTGCGGGTCGAGGATTCCGACGGCGCGCGCGGCTGGGGCGAGATCTGGTGCAACTTCCCCAATGCCGCCGCCGAGCACCGCGCGCTCTTGCTCGCCGACATCGTGGCGCCGCGTGCGCTCGGCAAGTCGCTCGACGACCCGGTCGCGCTGTGGACCGAGATCGACCGCGCGCTGCACGTGCTGCGCCTCCAGAGCGGCGACGCCGGCGCCTTCTCGGCCGCCGCGGCCGGCCTCGACCTTGCAATCCACGACCTGCGCGCGCGCAAGCGCGGCCTGCCGCTGTGGCGGGCGCTCGGCGGCCGCGATGAGCAGCCGGTGCCGGTCTATGCCTCGGGCATCAATCCCGGCAAGGCTGCCTTCCGCACCGTCGAGCATATGCGGGCCGAAGGCCATCGCGCCTTCAAGCTCAAGATCGGCTTCGGCGAGGACACCGACCTCGGCTCCCTCAAGCCGGTCGCCGAATCGCTCGCCAGCGACGAGCGGCTGATGGTCGACGTGAACCAGGCCTGGGACCTGCGCGCCGCCAACGCCACGCTGCCGTGGCTCGCCGACTTCCCGCTGGTCTGGATCGAGGAGCCGCTGATGGCGGACCGGCCACTCGCCGAATGGACCCAGGTCGCCGCCATGACCCGCGCGCCGCTGGCCGGCGGCGAGAATGTGCGCGGCGCCGGCGCCTTCCAGGCGATGATCGATTCCGGCTTGTTCGGCTTTATCCAGCCCGATGTCGCCAAGTGGGGCGGCCATTCGGGCTGCCTGCCGGTGGCGAGGGCCGCGCTGGCGGCCGGCCGTACCTTCTGCCCGCACTATCTCGGCGGCGCGATCGGGTTGTTGCACTCCCTGCACCTGCTGGCCGCCGTGGGCGGGCCGGGCCTGCTCGAGGTCGACGCCAACGCCAACCCGCTGCGTGAAGGCGTGCTGCAGGATCTGATGGCCATCACGGACGGCTGCGTTTCGCTTCCCGGCGGACAGGGACTCGGTCTAGAACCTGACCTGAAGCCGCTCGCGAACCTCAGAAGCCTGCACATCGAGCGGCACGCGTAACCAGGGGAAACGCCATGCTCGGCCTGATGCAAGACCGTCCGCTGCTGATCTCGCAGATGATCGATTTCGCCGCCCGCTATTATCCGGACGTCGAGATCGTGACCCGCACGGTCGAGGGACCGATCCATCGCTACGGCTACCGGGACGCGGCCAAGCGGGCCAAGAAGCTCGCCGAGGCACTGCAGGGGCTGGGCATCAAGCTCGGCGACCGGGTCGGCACCATCGCCTGGAACACCTATCGCCATTTCGAGCTCTATTTCGGCATCTCCGGCATCGGCGCGGTGCTGCACACCCTCAACCCGCGGCTGGCGCCCGAACATGTCGCCTACATCGCCAATCACGCCGAAGACCAGGTCATCTTCGTCGATCTCAACCTGCTGCCGATCGTCGAAGGCGTCTTTCCGCACCTCAAGACCGTGAAGCACGTCGTGGTCATGACCGACCGCGCCCACATGCCGGCCGCGAGCAAGATCCCGAACCTGCTGTGCTACGAGGAGCTGATCGCCGACAAGCCGGGCACCCTGCAATGGCCCGACTTCGACGAGAAGACCGCCTCGTCGCTCTGCTACACCTCGGGCACGACCGGCAACCCGAAGGGCGTGCTTTATTCGCACCGCTCGACCGTCATCCATTCGATGATGATGTGCTCGGGGCCGGTGCTCGGCATGACGCCGGACGACGCCATCCTGCCGGTGGTGCCGATGTTCCACGCCAATGCCTGGGGCCTGGTCTATGCCGGCCCGATCTGCGGCACCAAGCTGGTGTTCCCTGGACCGAAGCTCGACGGCGCCAGCATCTACGAGCTGCTCGACAAGGAGCAGGTGACCCTGTCGGCCGGCGTGCCGACGGTGTGGCTCGCCCTGCTCGACTACTGCGCCCAGAACAAGCTCAAGATGTCGTCGGTCAAGCGCAGCCTGATCGGCGGCTCGGCGGTGCCCTACGCCATGATCGAGCGCTTCTGGAAGGAGCACGAGATCGAGGTCGCCCAGGGCTGGGGCATGACCGAGATGAGCCCGCTCGGCACGCTGACCCGCTTCAACAAGGGCGAGCGTGAGCTGCCCGACGCCGACCGCTTCGCGATCACCGCCAAGCAGGGCCGGCCGGTGTTCGGTTGCGAGATGAAGATCATCGACGATGCCGGCAACGACCTGCCCGAGGACGGCAGCGTGTCGGGCAACATGGTGGTGCGCGGGCCGTGGATCGTGAAGGGCTACATGAAGGGCGACGGCCAGAGCCAGTTCCTCGACGACGACTGGTTCATGACCGGCGACGTCTGCAAGATCGAGAGCGACGGCTCGGTCGTCATCACCGACCGTTCGAAGGACGTGATCAAGTCGGGCGGCGAGTGGATCAGCTCGATCGATCTGGAGAACGCCGCCATGGGCTGTCCCGGCGTGGCCGAAGCGGCGGTGATCGGCGTCGCACACCCGAAGTGGGACGAGCGGCCGCTGCTGATCGTGGTCAAGCGGCCCGAGGCCGACGTCACCAAGGACGACCTGCTGAAGTTCCTCAACGGCAAGATCGCCAAGTGGTGGATGCCCGACGACGTGCAGTTCATCGACCAGATCCCGCACGGCGCCACCGGCAAGATCCTGAAGACCGCGCTGCGCAAGCAGTTCGAGGGCTACAAGCTGCCGACGGCGTAGCGCGGACGCCGACCGCGCGGCACGCACCGTGTCATCCCGAGTCGCGCGGAGTAACCTCCGCGCTTAAGCGAGGGATCTAATCCTGTCGCGCATAGATCCCTCGCTGCGCTCGGGATGACACGCATCGCTGCGTCGCGTGAGGCGCCATCATGTCGGCCAGCACGGCTGCCAACACGATCGCGCCGCCGGCCAGGGTGAGCACCGCCGGCTGCTCGGCGAAGGCGAGCCAGACCCAGAGCGTGCCGAGCGGCGTCTGCAACACGCCGAGCAGCGCGCCGCGCGTCGCCGAGACCAGCGGCGTGCCGAAGGCGAGCAGCAGCAGGCCGAGGCCGAACTGGCTGGTGCCGAACAGCGCCAGCAGGCCAAACTGCTGCGCATCGACCTGAAGCGGCGCGGCGAAGGGCCAGACGATCAGCGCACACAGAAACGCCGAGGCGCAGACCGCCGGCACCATGTTGACGCCCTTCTTGCGCCGGATCAGCACGATCACCAGCGCCATCAGCACGGCCATGGCGAAGGCGAGCAGGTCACCCAGGAAATGGCCGCTCGCAACCGCCGGCGCCGCCATGATCGCCATGCCGGCGAAGGCGGTGATCGTCGCGCCGAGTGTCCACCAGGTCTCGCGCTCGCCCAGGATCAGCCAGGCCATCGCCGCGGTGACGAAGGGGATGGCGGCGTCGATCACCATGACGTCGGCGACGGCGGTCAATCGCATGGCGTTCAGGAAGCACACCGTCGCGACCGCCGAGCAGATCGCGACCGCGGCGCCCTCCCAGCCGATGGCACGGATCGATTGCCACAGCCGGCCGCGCTCCTGGAAGACGACGATGGTCGCGAGGAAGCCGCCGCCGAACAGGCCGCGCCAGAACAACAGCGTCCAGGCATCGACCGGGACCAGGCGCGTGAAGAAACCGGCGGTCGAATAGGCCGTCGCGGAGGCGACCAGCAGCCATGTGCCGAGCCATACCCTGTTCATCACGTCACCCCTGCTCACCGAACGAGGGCGACGCAGTCGATCTCCATGTCGAACGGACCGAACCAGCCCGCCGTGCAGATGAAGATGCGCGCCGGCTTGTGCGTGGTGAAATACTCGGCGTAGACCTTGTTGATCTCGGCGAAGTAGCTGCCGTTGGAGCAATAGACGTTGCACTTAACGACGCGATCGAGCGCCGATCCCGCCGCCTCGAGGCAGCTCTTGAGATGTTCCATCACCCGCCGCGCCTGCTGCTCGATCGTCAGGATGTCGTAGCCGCCGGTCTCGGGATTCACTGGCGCCAGGCCCGAGACGTAGACCCAGTCGCCCGCGCGCACGACCGGCGAAAACGGCACGGAGATGCGTTGGGCGAACTTGGCGAAGGCCGGCACGACGGGGGTCGTCATTTCGATGCGGGACATGGGACACTCCTCGAAAGTGAGCGTCCCACACTAGAAACCCCCTCCTGACAGCGTTATGTCAGTAGTGACATGCCCCGCTCCGACCGCCTTTTCGACATCATCCAGGCCCTGCGCACGGCCAGGAAGCCGATGACCGCGGCGACCCTGGCGGAGGAGCTCGAAGTCACCCCGCGCACGGTCTATCGCGACATCGCCACCCTGCAGGCCCGCCGCGTGCCGATCGAGGGGTGCTGCGCAAGGGCTTCGACCTGCCGCCCTTGATGTTCACCATCGACGAGGTCGAGGCGATAGCGGTCGGCGCCCGCCTGGTGCGGCGGCTGCGCGATCCCGACCTGCAGGCCGCCGCCGACGCGGTGCTGGCCAAGGTGACGGTGGTGCTGCCCGAGCGCCTGCGCAGCCACATCGCCGACGCGCCTGTCTACGTCTCGCCCGGCATGGTGCCGCAGCCCGACGGCGCTGACCTGGCCGAGATCCGGGCGGCGATCCGCGACAGCCGCAAGCTCTACATCGGCTATGGCGACGAGCAGGGCCGGCGCACCAACCGGGTGATCTGGCCGATCGCCATGGCCTATTACGTCGACGTCACCCTGATCGGCGCCTGGTGCGAGCTGCGGGCCGACTACCGGAATTTCCGGGTCGAGCGCATCCAGTCATCCAGGCTGCTGCGCGAGCGGTTCGACCAGCAGGGCGGGAGGCTGTTTCGCGAGTGGTCGGCGCTCCCCAAGCACAAGCCGGAGGGGTAGAATTCGGCCATGGATATCAAGCCCATCGATCCGGTCAACCGCCCGTTCTTCGCGGGCGTCGTCTCAGGCCTCGACCTGCGCAAGCCTCTCACGCCCGAGCAGGTCGCCGCCGTACATCGCGGCATGGATGAGTTCGCCGTGCTGGTCTTTCACGACCAGCCGATCGACGACGACCAGCAGCTCGTCTTCAGCCGCGCGCTCGGGCCGCTCGAGCAGGCGACCGGCGACATCGCCGCCCCCCAGGACCGGCGCATGAGCATGGACCTGAACGACATCTCCAACCTCGACAAGAACAACAAGATCCTGGCGCGCGACGACCGTCGGCGGCTGTTCGGGCTCGGCAACATGCTGTGGCACTCCGACAGCTCGTTCAAGCCGGTGCCGGCCAAGTACTCGCTCCTGTCGGCGCGCAAGATCCCGCCGACCGGCGGCAACACCGAGTTCGCCGACATGCGCGCCGCCTACGATGCGCTCGACGACGCCACCAAGCGCGAGGTGCATGAGCTGATCTGCCGGCACAGCCAGATTTTCTCGCGCGGCATCCTGGGCTTCACCGACTTCACCGACGAGGAGCGGATCAAGTGGACGCCGGTGCGTCAGCGTCTCGTCCGCCGTCACCCGTCGAGCGGCCGCCTGTCGCTTTATCTTGCAAGCCACGCCGGCGAGATCGAGGGCTGGCCGGTGCCCGAGGCGCGCGCCTTCCTGCGCGATCTCAGCGAGCACGCGACACAGCGCAAGTTCGTCTATGCCCATGTCTGGACGCCGCACGACCTGGTGATGTGGGACAACCGCGCGACCATGCACCGCGCCCGCCGCTACGATCACACCGAGGTGCGCGACATGCGCCGCACCACGCTGACCAACGAGGTGTCGAGCCTGGAGCAGGTGCCTTGACGCCTGCGCCGCGGCTCGGCCGCCACGGCGCGATCAAACTCCAAGCCGCGCACGATGGGTGGGTTGTGGATATCTAGCGCGCCGACGGGTCATTCCGGGCAATGGCCGGCGATTCGAACGCGATAAAAGGCCCACATTTCGGGCGGCCATTGCCCGGAATAGGTCGGCATCTCGAGCAGGCTTATGCTGCCGGCGCCATGAGCTTCGCCCTTCTCCGTCGACCGCGATCATCATCGTTGCCTGCGCGCCAACGAAGAAACGGTGGGCTTGGCAAAAACGGTGAAAACGGTCGAAACCGTCGGCTAGCCCTTGACCCACTCCTCGACGCGGCAATTGACCGAGTCGTCGAGCATGCGCGTGCCCTTGTGCACCAGGCCCGCCTTGCTCAGCACCCCCTCTACCCTCGTGGTCGTGCCGACGCCCGGGAAGACCGGCCGGCCGCGCGGCACGCTCGCGTCGGTCCTGGTCAGATAGAAGACGTCGTAGCCGATGTTCAGGAACAGCTCGAACGTGTCGGTGCCGCCCACCACCGCCAGCACGCCTTCGTCGATGCAGAGCCGCGCCCAGGCCTCGTCGAACGGCACGGTCGCGGGGTTCCACAGGATGGCGTTGGGATTGTCCGGGTCGGGCGTGATCACGTCGACGCGGCGGGTAAGCACGATGCGGCGGCGCTCCTTCTCCTTCGGACCGCCTTCCGCCGAATGGCGACCGTTGGCCACCGCCGAAGCCGCCGCGACCCCGCGCTGGTAGAATTCGTGATCGGCCGGGATCTTGATCGCCTCCGGGAACTTGCCGTCGGAGGTTGCGATCATTCCCTCTTTGGAGATGACGGCGTAGCCCTCGATGCGCGGTCGCTGCATGCCTCAGATACCCCCTCTTCAAACTCCGAGGGCGCCGATGATGGCGCCCTGGATAACGAGGACCCCCAGCCAATGGATGCTGTCGATCAGCGACAGGCTGTACTTGCGGCCGGGATAGGCGTTGTTGACGAAGATCGTGGTGACGACGAAGCCGAGCCACAGGAACAGCGCCGAGATGATGCCGTTCTTCGGCGTCACCTGCCCCGGCCCGAGATGGCCGAGCGTGCCGGCCAGCACCCAGCCCATCACCAGCAGCGCCACGAAGGAGATGATGAAAGGCACTGCCGTGCGATTGGTCTCCATCTGCTCCTTGCTCATGCCCACGGCGGAACCGAAGGCCGCCAACGCCGCGAGCAGGATCGCAAGGTAGTTCATGCCGGCGAATGTCATGGTCGTTCTCCCTCATGCTAGGCTATCAGACATGACCGCTTACGCCGACTACAAGCCGCTGACTTTCCACGACGCCGCTCGCCGCTTCACCGACGGCAACGACAGCCCGCGCGCCTATCTCGAGCGCTGCCTCGAGACTATCGCTGCGCGCGAGCCGGTGGTGAAGGCCTTGACCGCGATCAACCAGGCGGGCGCCCGCGCCACCGCCGACGCGAGCACCACGCGGTGGAAGGCCGGCAAGCCGCTCTCCCTGATCGACGGCATGCCGATCGCCATCAAGGACCTGCTCGAGACCAGGGACATGCCGACCGAGATGGGCTGTGCGGCGATGAAGGGCAACTTCCCCAAGCGCGACAATGCCGGCGTGTGGGCGCTGCGCCAGGCGGGCGCGGTGATCCTCGCCAAGACGGTGACGGCCGAGCTCGGCGGCTCCCATCCCGGGCCGACCACCAACCCGTTCGATCCTTCACGCACGCCGGGCGGCTCGTCGTCGGGCTCGGCCGCTTCGGTCGGCGCCAACATGGTGCCGGCGGCGATCGGCACCCAGGTCGGCGGCTCGATCATCCGGCCGGCCGCCTATTGCGGCAACTTCGCGCTCAAGCCGACGCAGGGCGGCATCAATCGCGGCGAGCGGCTGGCGACCAGCATGAGCACGCACGGGCCGCACGCCGGCTCGCTCGAGGACATGTGGCAGGTCGCCATCGAGATGGCCAAGCGCTGCGGCGGCGATCGCGGCGCGCTCGGCCTGATGGGGCCCGACACGCTGCCGGCCGCGATCAAGCCCAACCGGCTGATCGTGCTCGAGACCGAGGGCTGGCCCGAGGTCGATGCCGCGACCAAGGCGGGCTTCGCGAAGGTGCTGGGCGAGCTCAAGGCCGCCGGCGTCACCCTGATCCATCGCGCCGACCATCCGTTCGTCGAGGCGCTGGAAAAGGCGATCGCCAACGGCCGATCGATTTGCAACGGCATCACGAGCTGGGAGAACCGCTGGTACCAGCGCGGCATGCTCGATGCGGCGCCCGATGGGTTGAGCGAACGGGCCAAGGCGACGATCGCCAAGGCCGAGGCGATGACGGTCGACCAGTACCGCACCAACCTGCTCGCCCGTCAGGCGGCGCAGGCCACCCATGCCGCCGTCGCGTCGCTCGCCGATGCGGCGATCACGCTCGCCTGCCCCGGCCCGGCGCCGCTCTGGTCGGGCGACGTGCCGGGCCAGCCGCTGGCGCCGCGGCCGACCGGCGACTTCGTGTTCAACGCGCCGAGCTCGATGCTGTTCGCGCCGGTGGTCACGGCGCCGCTGATGAGCGTCGGCGGCATGCCGGTCGGCGTCCAGGTGATGGGCCAGCAGCATGAGGATGCACGGGTGACCGGCATCGCGCGCTGGCTGGTCGACACGATCAAGCGGGTGTCGTCATGAAGTGGCTGATCGCGCTTCTGCTCCTCATCGCAACGCCCGCCGTCGCCGCCGACGAGACGGTTACCGTCCTGCGCGGCTCATCGGCGCCGCCGACGCCGTGGTACGAGCCGCCGCCGGCCCCGCCGGAGCCGGTCGTGGTCTATCCGCCGGTGATCTATCCGCAGCTCTTCTACTATCCGGCGCTGGTGGGTCGCGCGACGCGCCACGAGCACTTTCAGTTCCGGCGCTGACTATTCCGGCTTGATGCCGAGCGCCACGATCAACGGGATCAGGATTTTCTTCAGCACCTCGTAATCCGCCATCACCTCGTCATGCGTCAGCGGTTTCTCGGTGAGCCCGAAGCTCTCCATCATCTTCTTGCCGGGTGCGGAATCGGCGGCCGCGACCCAAAGCGCCGACATGCGCTCGACGATGGCCTTGGGTGTCGCCGCCGGCGCCGCCAGGGCGAGCCAGCCGCGCACGGTAAGCGCCGGATCGTCGAAGCCCTGCTCCGCCGAGGTCAACACGTCCGGCAGCTTGACGTAGCGCACCCGCGAGGGCGCCACGATCGGCCGGACCTCCTCCTTGACCAGCAGCGCGTTCATGGCCTGCGGGCTGCCCATCGCGGCCTGCAACGAGCCCGCGCCCATGTCCTGCCACATCGGCGCCTCGCCCTTGTAGGTCACGACTTCGATCGCCAGACCGTACTTCTCGTTCAGCCGCTGGGCGAAGATGTGCGCCGAGGAGCCGAGCGCCCACGAACCCCAGTTGATCTTGTTGGTTTTGGCGTAGGTGATGAACGACTTGAGGTCCTTGACCTCGGCCGGCAGCGACTTGTGGACCACGACCGGCAGCACGCCCGACGAGGTGCCGGACACGATGGTGAGGTCCTTGTCCGGGTCGAAGCCCAGTTGCTTGAACATCACCCGGTTCTGGATGAGCGTGCTCGAGACCGAGTGCAGGAAGGTGTAGCCGTCGGCCGGCGCGCGCGCGACCTGCGCGGCGCCGATGTTGCCGGAGGCGCCGGGCTTGTTGTCGATGATGACCTGCTGGCCGGTCGCCT
>VBAF01000162.1:5701-6793 GCA_005884705.1 Alphaproteobacteria bacterium | reverse complement strand
CAAGGCCTGGAACCGCAGAAAAGGCTACCG
Source organism: Alphaproteobacteria bacterium (assembly GCA_005884705.1). Classification (GTDB taxonomy): domain Bacteria; phylum Pseudomonadota; class Alphaproteobacteria; order Reyranellales; family Reyranellaceae; genus Reyranella. Next base: position 6,763 of record VBAF01000162.1, on the reverse strand, counting down.
CCAACGCGGCCGCACCGGCCAAGATCCGTCTCATCGTTTCCCCATTAGTTGTCTGACAACTTGGTGTTATCAGGCCGACCGGTTTGTGTCGAGAAAAGTCCGCAACAGCGAGGCGCACTGTGACGCATGCGAGAACGGCAGGCCGTGCCGCGCACGGTCGATCACGTTGAGCTGCGCGTTGCCCAGCAATCGGTGCAACTCTGCCATGACCGGCACCGGAATGAACGGACTGCCGTCGGGATGCAACAGCAAAGTCGGACACTTGATAGCGCCCAGCCTCGGCGTGAGATCGGCGCCTATCAGCACGCCGAGCGCATTGAGGATCGAGTCGCGCGGCCACCTGGGTCGGCATGGAAGCGGTCGGGCATGAAGGCCTTCGACCAACCGGCCGAACCGCCCTCGTCGAGCTGCTTCTTCCAGGCATGCACGCGGCCGATGGTGGCGCCGAGGTGGGCGCCGTTACTCACGGTGAGTGTCGCGATGCGGTCGGGCCGCGCGAGGGTCGCCGCCAACCCGATCGTGCCGCCGATCGATTCGCCCACGAGGTGGAAGCGTTGCAGGCCCGCCGCGTCGGCCACCGCGAACAGGTCGTCGACCATGCGGTCGAGCGACCACTTAAACCCGGGCCCGGGAATGTGCGAACGGCCGCAGCCGCGCATGTCGAATACGACCAATGGATAGCGGTCGACCAGCGCCGGATACCAGCCGCGCCACAGCGCCGCGCTGCTGCCGATGCCGTGATGGAGAACGATCGGCAGGCCGCGCGCGTTCCACGGCGCGATCTGCTCGACCGCGTCGTAGTACAGCGCTCCGTCAGTCGTTTGCACCGAGGCCATAAGCCACCATACTTGGTCCGATGACCCGCCTCACCCGTCGCGCCCTACTCTGCGGAACGGCCGCAGCACCGTTCGTTGCTCATGCTCAGTCTGCAGACTTCCCCGATCGGCCTCTCCGTTTCGTCGTCGGCTTTCCGCCGGGCGGGCCGAACGATCTGCTGACGCGCCTGATCGCGCCCGGCATCGGCGAGCGGCTCGGCCGCAACGTCGTGATCGAGAATCGCGC
>VBAF01000162.1:939-5689 GCA_005884705.1 Alphaproteobacteria bacterium | reverse complement strand
CCTCAGTCGCCAAGGCACCGACCGACGGCAGCGTCTTCATGCTCGCCTCCAACGGCTCGACCACGGTCGCGGCGGCGCTCAACAAGGCCCTGCCCTACGACATCCGCACCGACTTCGCCGCCGTGGCGCCGGTCGGCATCAACCCGATGTTGCTGGTGGTGCGGCCCGACCTGCCGGCCAAGGACGTGGCCGAGCTGCTGGCGATGGCGCATGCCAAGCCGGGCAAGTTGAACGGCGCCTCGGCGGGCGCCGGCGGCGCCACCCATCTGGCGCTCGAACTCTTCAAGTCGCTGGGCAAGGCCGACATCGTGCATGTGCCCTACAAGGGCGGCGGGCCGGCGATGGCCGACCTGATGGCCAGCATGGTCGACCTTTATTTCGGCGGCCTGTCGACCGCGCTGCCGCACGTCAAGGCGGGCAAGCTGCGGGCGCTCGGCCAGACCGGCGAGAAGCGCTCGGCCGCCGCCCCGGATATCCCGACCATCGCCGAGTCGGGCTTGCCCGGCTACGAGGCGGCGATCTCCTACGGCGTCTTCCTGCCGGTGGGCGCCTCGCCGGCGCTGATCGCCAAGCTGCATGGCGCCGTCGACGCGACGGTCCGTTCACCCGAGGTGGCGAAGAAATTCGCCGACCTCGGCGCCGATCCACAGTTTGGCACGCCGACAGAGTTCGCCGCCTATGTCGCGAACGACATGGCCAAGTGGGCCCGCGTCGCCAAGGACGCAGGCCTCAAGGCGGACTGAGTCCTACTTGACCGACGAGAAGGCGGTCGGCACGAGCAGCTGGTTCGCGACGTTCTGCACGATCGCGCCATCCTTCTCCGTCTCGGCGCGCTTGGCGATCCATTCCGGATCGGCCTGGAAGGCCGCCCACTTCTTGTCGCGATCGGCCAGCGACTCCCAGGCCAGCAGGTAGTGGAGGTCCTGGTTGGACTCGCCGACCAGCGTCGTCCAGAAGCCGGCCTGCTTGATGCCGTGCCGCTCCCAGATCTTGAGCGTGATGTTGGCGAAGCGATTGAGCAGCGCCGGCAAGCGGCCCGGCACGCAGCGATAGACTCGAACTTCGTAGATCATGTCTCTTCTCCTTCAGAAATTGTTGGCGAAGCGCGGCGCGAAGCCCGCCCCCTTGTGGTCAATGTGGCAATGGAACGGCGCGCCGAAGTGGCAGGGCAGCAGCATAGCGCCCGACCCGGCACAATGCTCGATCGCGGCCCGGCGGCTCGTGCGCGCCTTTTCCTGGTCGAGGCAGGCGAAGCTGTTCCACTGCGGATGATAGACCTGGACGGCATGGTGCAGGATGTCGCCGCAGAACAGCGCCTTCTGCCCTTTGGACTCGAGCTCGATGCGCACGGTGCCCGGCGTGTGGCCCGGGGCCGGCGCGACCTTGAGCCCGTCCTCGATCTCCGCCCCGCCCTTTACCATCTGCGCCTTGCCCGCCTCGACCACCGGCATCACCGAATCGCGGAACGAGCCGCCATTGGCCGGACCCTTCTGCGGATCGGCGTCGAGCGCCCTGTAGAAGTCGAAGTCCTCCTGGCTCCAGACGTACCGGGCGTTCTTGAAGGTCGGCACCCAGCGGCCGTTCTCGAGCCGGGTGTTCCAGCCGACGTGATCGACGTGCAGGTGCGTGCACATCACCATGTCGACCTGGTCGGGCGTCACGCCCGCCGCCTTCAGCCGCTCGAGATAGGGCGTGTTCATCATGTCCCATTTCGGCCGGTGCTTGCGCGGCTTGTGGTTGCCCACGCAGGTGTCGATCAGGATGGTCTTGCCGCCGAGCTTCAAGAGCCAGCTATGAATGCTGAGCTTCAGCCAGCCCGACGCCTCGTCATAGTGGTTGGGCGACATCCAGCCGCCATGCTCGCGCACCACATCGGGCGTCCAGTCGGGGAAGAACACCTTAGCGTCGAAGTTGGGCTCGTAGCTTTCCTCGATGCGCGTCGCCGTGGCGGCGCCGAGCTTCACCTCGACCATGCGTTCCCCTCTGATTCCGCCGAAGTCTAGGGCGCGGGCCGGCCTCAGAACAGGCCGCTACCCATGGCTTTTCGATAGCCGAACCAGGCGCCGATCGCGCCGCACAGGCCTGCCCCCACGATCAGGGCCATGAAATGAACGCCGATCGGCCGCGGATCGAGCAGGCCGTGCCAGGTGCGGCCGGCCCAGTTGGCGAGGCTCAGATAGACGCCGGCACAGACTTCGCCGACCCCCACGCCGACCAGGATGATCCAGGGATGGCCGATCGGAACGCGCAGGCCGGCGATCAGGCCGAGCGCCAGGGCGACGGCGCAAGCGACGATGGCGGCTGCGGTTTCCACGATGCGCAACGCTCCTCGATTGACCGGCCCATGGCACTCTGTCTCAAGTGAAATCGCCCTGAAACGAACGTACACGCATGTCTGAGCAATTTTTCTGGACGTCCGCATCAGAACTCGGCCGCGCCTTCGCCCGCGGCACGCTCTCGCCCGTCGAGCTCGTCGAGCAGATCCTGCAGCGCGCCGAACGGCTGCAGCCGCATCTCAATTTCCTGGTGCTGATCGACCGCGACGGTGCGCTGGCCGCGGCGCGCGCTGCGGAGATGCGCTGGCGCAAGCGCGAGCCGCTGTCGCCGATCGATGGCGTGCCGACCTCGATCAAGGACACCACGACGGTAAAAGGCTGGCCGACGCGGCTGGGCTCGCATGCCACCGACGAGACTGCCGCCGTCGAGGATGCGCCGGTCGTCGCCCGCCTGCGAGCTGCCGGCATGGCGATCATCGGCAAGAGCACGACGCCCGAGTTCGGCTGGAAGGCGCTGACCGACTCGCCGCTGCAGGGCATCACCCGCAGCCCGTGGAACCTCGGCCATACGCCGGGCGGCTCGTCGGGCGGCGCCTCGTCGATGACCGCGGCGGGCGTCGGACCGTTCAACCACGGCAATGACGGCGGCGGCTCGATCCGCATTCCCGCCGCCCATACCGGCCTAGTCGGGCTGAAGCTCTCCTATGGCCGCATCCCGCAACATCCCGCCGATTCGCCCTTCGCCGACGTGGTCAGTCAGGGCGTGCTGGCGCGCAGCGTGCTCGATTCAGCCTTGGCCCTCAACGCCACCGCGGGACCCGATCCGCGCGACTGGCGCTCGCTGCCGGCCGATCCGCGCGACTACACGATCGGGCTGGACGACGGCGTGCGTGGCTGGCGCATCGGCCTCAGCCTCGACCTCGGTCATGTCACGGCCGACCCGGAGGTGCGCGCATTGGTCGAGACCGCGGCGCGCCGCTTCGAAGCGCTGGGCGCGCATGTCGAGGAGGTCGGCCCGCTGATCGAACCGCTGCAGCACGCGTTCGAGCCGTTGTGGATCGGCAGCTTCGCCGTCCGGCTGCGCCAAATTCCGAGCCAGCTTCACGCCAAGCTCGATCCCGGCTTCCGTGCCGCGGCGGAGAAGGGTCTCGCGATCACCCTGGCCGACTACGCCCGCGCCTTCGAGGCCAAGTCCAAGCTCGCGCGCGATCTGGCGCTGTGGCACGAGACCTACGACCTGCTGCTCGCGCCAGTGACGCCGACCGCCGCGCCGCCGGTCGAGACGCTGTACAATTCCGAGGCCTTCCCGCGCTGGACCAAGGGGGCGCCCTACACGCTGCCCTTCAACCTGACCGGCCAGCCGGCGGCCTCGATGCCGGCCGGCCTTACCCCGGCGGGACTGCCGGTCGGCCTGCAGATCATAGGCCCGCCGCGTGCCGACCATCGCGTGCTGCGGGCGATGCGCGCCTACGAAAGTGCCAGCGGCTGGACGTGGCCGCAGCGCGGACTGGCGCCTGCGATCGACTGATTGCCACGGCGTCCTGCTCTACTGCTGCGCCGCCAACTGATCTATCCTCGGCGTCATGAGAGCAGGCCTCGCTCTTCTCGTGACGTCGATCATCACGACCTCGGCCGCCGCGGAAACGATTCATTTCCGCAGCGCCACCTGGCCGCCGACGCCCCTGCAACTGCGGCTCGCCAAGGCAAGCGGCGACACCATCGCCGACCAGGCGAGCGTGCCCCTCACCGGCGAGCTCTATCGTCCCTCCGGTGATGGCCCCTTCCCGGCAGTCATCCTGCTTCATCCCTGCAGCGGCCGCCTCCCGCCGCGCCTCGAGCAGGCCGATGCCGCGCGCTATACCGCGCTCGGCTACGCTGTCCTCGCCATCGACAGCTTCGGCGCGCGCGGCATCGCCGATGGCTGCGCGGGCGGCGGCGCCTCGGTCGACGTCGTCATGGACGCCTATGGCGCGCTGATGCATCTCGCCAGTCTGCCGTTCCTCGATCCCGAGAGGATCGCGCTGGTCGGCTACTCATACGGCGGCGGCGTGGCGCTCAGCGCCGTCGCTTTCGACGGCCCCGAACGGCTGTTCGATCGCCAGTTCAAGGTCGCCATCGCCTACTACCCGACCTGCCCCGACACCCTGGCGGTCGGCGTACCGACCTTGATCCTGACAGGCGAGCAGGACGAGTGGGCACCGGCCCGTTTGTGCCGCCGCATGATGGCGCGCCGCGCCGGTCTCGGCGCGGCGCTCCGGCTGGTCGTCTATCCCGACGCCCATCACGCCTTCAACCTGTCGATCGCGCCGCGCCGCTATTACGGCTACCAGCTCGAGTACAACGAGACAGCCGACCGCGCGGCGTGGAGCGAGACGGCCGCGCTGCTGCGCCAGGCCTTCGGGCGATGAGCCGCCTCGTCGCGCTGCTGCTGATGCTCCTGCTGGCAACGCCGGCATTCGCCGAGACGGTGCACT
>VBAF01000162.1:411-934 GCA_005884705.1 Alphaproteobacteria bacterium | reverse complement strand
ACGCCGCCGACGCCATTGCAGCAGCGTCTTGCGAAGGAGCGCGGTACGCCGATCGACCCCCAACCGACCACCGAGCTCTCCGGCGAGCTGCATCGCCCGGCCGGCGCCGGGCTGTTCCCCGCCGTCGTGGCGCTGCACGGCTGCGGCGGCCGCGGCCCGCGCGACTACGAAGATGCGTTCGCCGCGCGGTTCGTCGCGCTGGGCTATGTCCTGTTGATCGTCGACAGCTTCGGGCCGCGCAGCATCACCGAGCGCTGCACGCCGGCCAGCTTCGACAAGGAGGACGTCGACCGGGTGATGGATGCCTATGGCGGCTTGAACTATCTCGCCAGCCTGCCCTTCGTCGATCACGAGCGCATCGCCGTGGTCGGTTACTCGCAGGGCGCGATGGCGGCGTTGTCGGCTGTCTCGCTGGGCGGCGTCGAGACGCTGTTCGACCGGCATTTCCGAACAGCCATCGCCTACTATCCCGGTTGCCGGTCGGAGACGGGCGCGGTGTCGATCCCGACCCTGGTCCTGATCG
>VBAF01000162.1:0-371 GCA_005884705.1 Alphaproteobacteria bacterium | reverse complement strand
CGAAGGCGCGCCGCTCAGGCTGATCGTCTATCCCGGCGCCTACCACGCCTTCAACGCGCGCAGCCTGATCGGCCGTCCGCGCGAGGTCTTCGGCGGCCATCACGTCGAATACAACGAGGCCGCGGACACCGCCGCCTGGAGCGAGATGACCGCGGCCTTGCGCGCCGCCTTTGCGCGCTAGTCGAGATCCAGCCCGTTCATGCCGGCGTTCTTGCGCGCCTTCTTGGCGAGCTCGGTCAGGATCTTGCCGGCCTGGCGCGGATCGAGGATCGGCTTGGCCTCCGGTCCCTTGTGCCAGCCCTCGGCGACGGCGAACTGGCCGTTGCCGGCCTGGAAGACGCGGCCGGTGATCTCGCGGCTCTCCTCGCTGA
>VBAF01000161.1 GCA_005884705.1 Alphaproteobacteria bacterium | reverse complement strand
CCTGGTCGAGGCGACCGGTGGCCCGCTCGGCGGCTGGATGGGCGACCGCTTCGGCGCGCGCCCCGTTGCCGTCGCCACCGGCACGGTGCTGGTGCTGGGCTATTTCCTGATCGCCGGCCACCTCGACGTAGTGGGCAGCGTGGTGATCGTGCTGACCCGCGGGCTGTACAACACGCTGATCCCGGTGATGGTGATGCAGCGCGTCACCGGCGGCTATCTCAGCTCGCAGGCGAGCTACTCGACCTGGCGCGATTTCGGCGCGGCGCTCGGGCCGCTGACTGCGCCCTTCCTGTTCCTCAACGTCCCGCAGGGCTGGCTGTTCGGGGCGCTCGGGCTGCTGATGGCCGGCGGCGTCGGTTTCTGTCTGGCGCGGCGCTAAAGCCCCTTGAATTTGCGTTTTGCAGATGTATATACGAGTATACACATAACGACCGACAGACCCAGTATGCCCATCGCTCGGACCAAAACCTTCAAAAGCGGCAATAGCGAAGCCCTTCGCTTGCCGCGTGATGTCGCCTATGGCGAGGGCGTCGAACTGGTGATCGTGCGCTCCGGCGATGTCATGACAATTTATCCGGCCAGCGCTTCCATCCCGTCCATGATCGAGCGTTTGAGGTCGCTGCCGAAACCGCCCGCGATCGAACAGCGCGACGTTGAGGAACTGCCCGAGCGCCGTGGTCTCTAGGGGGTGGCCTTCCTGCTCGACACGGATGTCGCCATCCATTTGCGCGATGGCGATCCTGCGGTCACCGAGAAAGTAGCCGCGCTCGGAGGCGCCGTATTGATGTCCATCGTGACGCGCGTCGAACTCGAAGGCGGCGTCTATCGTGATCCGCCCAATGCGCGAATCAGGCGCGCGCGGCTCGACATCCTTCTGGCTGCCATTCCGACTATCGCGTTCGACGACGACGCCGCCGCGGTTTATGGCATTGTCGCCCAAGCAGGCTACTCCCGCCGCAAGCTGCTCGATCGAATGATCGCCGCCCAAGCTCTCCTCCACCGGGCGACCGTGGTTACGCTCAACCGTGGTGACTACGCCGATATCCCCGGCATCTCGCTGCTGGTGTGGTGAAAGACTCGGGCGTGCTGAATGGCAACCGCAATGCCGCGTTCATGCGTTATCTGTCCATGCCAATCCGCCGACGAACAACCGGATCGCGCCGCCGAGGGAGCAGGCAGCCGTCTGGCTACGACAGATTGCGGATCAGGATGCGGCGCTATCCGACCTCAAGGAGCATCGCGGCAGCCGGCTACTCTGCGGCTCGGCATGTCATGAGGATTCGGTACATCGAAGGACGCGAGTACGAGTACATCGGCGTGCCGCCGGAGGTGTACGGCGCCTTCCTCAAGGCCCACTCCAAAGGCCAGTTCGTCAACTGGCACATCAAGCCACGCTACGACTACGAAGAAATCGACTGAACGGTCAGCGAAACACATCCTTGCGGTGCCGCACCTCGGCGAACACCTTCACCGGATCTTGCCCCGCCATGCCGACCGCCTTCTGCACCCCGGGCTTGTCGGCGCGCAGGAAAGGATTGGTCTGCTTCTCCTCGCCGAGCAGGCTCGGCACCGTCGCCTCGCCGCGGGCGCGCGCGGCGTCGACCGAGTCGCGGCGCGCCATGAGCTGCGGGTTGTCGGTCTCGATGGTCACGGCGAAGCGCGCGTTCGACTGGGTGTATTCGTGCGCGCAGTAGATCCGCATGTCGTCGGGCAGCGAGCGCAGGCGCTCGAGCGAGTGCCAGAACTGCTGCGGCGTGCCCTCGAACATCTTGCCGCAGCCCAGCGCGAAGATCGTATCGCCGCAGAACAGCGCGCGCTGGTCGCGGAAGGCGTAGGCGATGTGGCCGCTGGTATGGCCGGGGATGAAGAACACCTCGGCCTCGGCCTCGCCGAAGCGGTAGCGGTCGCCGTCCTCGACGGTGACGTCGATGCCCGGGATGCGCGCCCGATCGCGGGCGAAGCCGCCGATGGTGCAGCCGGTCGCTTCCTTGATCTCGCGGTTGCCACCGACGTGATCCCCATGATGATGGGTGTTGAGGATGTGGGTGATCTTCCAGCCTCGCTTGTCGGCCTCGGCCAGCACCGGGCCGGCCACCGCCGGGTCGACCACGCCGACGGAACCACTCTGCGGCTCGCGCATTAGCCAGACGTAGTTGTCGCTGAGGACCGGGATTCGGACGATTTCGAGAGTGGTGCTCATTGGTGGGCGCCTTATCTGGGTGCTAGACTGGCAATATGTGGACAGACGTCCTCGATCTCAATGAATTCTATGCCAGCACGCTCGGCCAGATGACGGTCCGCCTGCTGCGAGCCCGCCTGCGCGAGGTGTGGCCCAACGTGCGCGGCGAGACCGTGCTCGGCCTGGGCTATGCCGCACCCTTCCTGCGGCCGTTCATGGAAGAAGCCGGGCGGACCATGGCCTTCATGCCCGCCCAGCAGGGCGTGCTGCGCTGGCCGCGCGAGGGTCACAACCACACCGCCTTCGTCGACGAGCTCGACCTGCCACTGCCCGACCGCTCGGTCGACCGCGTCCTCTTGGTCCACGCCATCGAATGCACCGAGCAGCCGCGGCCGTTCCTGCGCGAGATCTGGCGGGTGATGGCCGATGGTGGCCGGCTGGTCGTCGTGGCGCCGACCCGCGCCGGCCTGTGGTCGCAGCTCGACCGCTCGCCGTTCTATCAGGGCCATCCTTATTCACCCGGGCAAGTCTCGGCATTGTTGCGCGCCAACATGTTCGCGCCGCTGCGCCAGACCCGCGCCCTCTTCATGCCGCCGACCCGCTCGCGGCTGGCCATGCGCATGGCGCCGGCCGTCGAGCGCTTCGGCCAGCGCTGGCTCGGCCGCTTCGCCGGCGTGAGCGTGTTCGAAGCCGGCAAGCAGCTTTATGCCGGCATCGCCGAGCGCCATAGCCAGCCCGAGCTCGCCGTGGTGCGGCCCAAGCTGCGCATCGCCTCGTCGCGCGACACCGCCCGGCTCCCCGGCGCCGCGCGCAGCAAGGACGGCGAAGCGCCGGTCTGATGATCGATCCGAAAGTCATCGCCCTGCTCGGCTTCGGCGAGGCAGGTTCGGCCATCGCGCGCGGCCTGGCGGCCGAATCCGGCTGGCGCGGGCCCACCAAGCCCGGCGACAACGCCCCGCGGCGCCTGATCGCCATCGATCCCGCGCTCGACAAGGATGCCCGCGGCACCGCGCTCGGCAAGGAAGCCCGCCGGCTCGATATAGTGATCGCCGACAGCTACACCGGGGCGCTGTCGGACGCCGATCTTGTGATCTGTGCGGTGCAGGGCGAGCATGCGCTGGAGGCCGCGACCGCCGCCGCGCCGCTGCTCAAGAAGGGCGCGCACTATCTCGATCTCTGCACCGTGACCGGCAGGATGGCCGAAGAGGATCGCGCAGCCATCGAAGCGGCGGGCGGGCGCTACGTCGACGTCGCGGTGATGGGCGGCTTCTTCAAGAGCGGCATCAAGGCCAAGATGCTGGTCGCCGGGCCGGACGCCGAGGCCGCCGTCGCCTGGATGAACGCCAGCGGCTTCGACGCCAAGTATCTCGGCCCCAGGTCGGGCAGCGCCTCGTCGGTCAAGATGGTGCGCTCGGTGGTGATGAAGGGACTGGAAGCGCTGGGCATCGAAGCGCTGGTGACCGCCGACCGCCAGGGCATCCTGGAAGAGGTGCTGGACTGCTTCTCCGACGTCGACCTGGTGGATTTCCGCGACCATCTCGCCTCGCTGGTGCAGACCCATGTCGTGCATGCGCGCCGGCGCTGGGAGGAGATGGGCCTGGTCGCGAGGACGCTCGAGGAGACCGGCGTCGAGCCGCTGATGACCCGCGTCACAGAACAGAGCCTGCGCCGCTCGGTCGAAGCCGGGATCGCGCCCGCTGACGGCCAGGTGCCGAAGCTCGACGAGGCGCTGAAGCTGCTCTCGGAAAAGGTCGTCCGTGGCCGGTGACGCGTTCGACAGGATCGTGACGCTGCTGAGCGAGGCCAAGGCGAAGTTCCGGGTCATCGAGCACGAGGCCGAGGGCCGCTCGGAGAAGATCAGCGTGATCCGCGGCAACCGGCCCGAGCAGGCGGCCAAGGCGATGGTACTCGACGTGCGCGGTGGCGGCGGCGGGCGGCGCAACGTGCTCGCCATCCTGCCGGGCAACCGCAAGCTCGACTTCAACGCGGTCGCCACGCTGTTCGAGGCGCGCAAGTGCGGATTCGCCAGCCCCGAGTCGGCCGAGGCGCTGACCGGCTGCGCGATGGGCGCGGTGCCACCGTTTTC
>VBAF01000160.1 GCA_005884705.1 Alphaproteobacteria bacterium | reverse complement strand
TCCTGATAAGACGCATTTCCGGGGCCTTTCCCTCCCACCAAAGGTCGATCGTGCCGGCGCTCGTCGAAAAGATCCTGAGATTCGGCGCCTTCGGGCTGGACCTCGACCGGCAGGCCCTCGTCGGTCCAGGCGGCGCCCTGCCCTTGCGGCCGAAGGCGTTCGACGTCCTGCTCCATCTCGTGCGCAACCGCGACCGGGTCGTCTCCAAGGACGAACTGATGCAGGCGGTGTGGCCGAACGTGTTCGTGACCGAAAATTCCCTGGTCCAATGCATCAGCGACATTCGGGCCGCCCTGGGCCAGGACGGCCCGACGATCCTGAAGACCGTCCCCCGGCGCGGCTACATGTTCGCCGCCCCCGTGGTCGAGGATCAGCCGGCCGTCGACGCGCCGCCGGCTGAAACGCCGGCACGGCGGCCGGTCCACGCCGTTATGGCCGCCGGCATCGTGGTGCTGGTGCTGACGGTGGCCGGCGCCGCCTGGTGGTCGGTCTCTCGGCCCGCGTCCACGGAACTGGCGGCGGTTCCGCAGAAGCGCCTTTCGATTGCCCTGCTGCCTTTCACGATGCTCGATTCGGCCGGTGACGACTATTTCGCCGATGGTCTCACGGAGGACGTCATCGGCGCGCTGTCCCGCTTCCCCGACCTCACGGTGCTCGCGCCCCGCACGGTCGCCGGCTACAAGGGCCGCACACCCAGCCGGGAAGAGATCGCCCGCGATCTCAAGGTCCGCTTTCTCGCCGAAGGCAGCGTGCGACGCAGCGCCGGGCGCCTGCGCATCTCGATCCGGCTGTCCGACGCGGTCGAGGGCACGCTGGTTTGGGCGGAGCAGTACGACACCGATGCCGACCAGGTGATTGCGGTGCAGGACGACATCACGCGCCAGATCACCGGGGCGCTGGCGGTGCGCGTCACCAATGTCGAGCAGGCCCGCCTGGTCGCCAGACCGCCGAGCAGCCTCGAAGCCTATGATCTGGTGCTGCGCGGCCGTGACCTGCTGTCGCGACTGACGCGCACGGCGACCTCCAATGCCCGCACCCTGTTCGAACGCGCGGTCGAGCTCGATCCCAACTATGCGCCCGCCTATGTCGGGCTGGGGCGCGTCGACCTGACCGCCGTGCATCTCGGCTGGACGCCCGACCCCGCCGGGACGCTGCGGCGGGCCGAGGCGCACGCGCGACAGGCGGTCGGCATCGACGAGTTCAATCCCACGGGCCAGGCATTGCTCGGCAAGATCCAGGCACGGCTGCAGGAATACGATCGCGCCGTGGAGACCCTGCGCTACGCCCTGACCCTCAACCCCAGCGATCCCGAAATCTATGCCGGTCTGGGCGACGCGCTGCTGTGGAGCGGCGAGACCGACGAAGCGCGCCGCATGCTGGAGATCGCTGCACGGCTCGATCCCAAGCTGTCGAGCCAGGAGCTCTTCAATCTCGGCACTGCCTATTTCCTGCTCGGGCAGCACGGGCAGGCCGCCCAGGTGTTCGAGCGCACGGTCGCGCGCCGCGACGGCAATCAATTCATCCATGCCATGCTGGCCGCGATCTACGCCGATGCGGGGCGCAAGGAAGAAGCCTCACTCGAGGTCGCCGAGGTCCGCCGCCAAAATCCGCTGTTCGATCTCGACACCTTCGGCGCCGGACTATAGCGGCGCATGCCGGTCGCGAGGCGCTATCGGATTGGCGCGTCCTTCAATCCCGGCCAGTTGGAGTTGGCCTTATCGATGAAGGCCGTGTCCTGCTTGAAGCCCGGCACGCGATCCTTGAACTGGAAGAGATAGAGCTTGCCGTTCAGGACCGCCCAGGCTTCCGGATCGGGCTCGACCTTGTAGCCCTTGGACACCCCGCCGGCGCAGAATCCCGCATATTGCGGTGCGTAGCGTTCCGGATCGGCGGCGAACCTGGCGCGATGCTCGGCATTCTTGAACAGATACACCGCGTCATCAAATGCGAACCAGAAAGCGTCGCTGCCCTTCTGCGGCTGACCATCCGCGAAATAGGCGACGGGATCATAACCGCCGATGGCGATGCGCCGTCCCGCCGGCAGCATCTCAGCCGCAACCGGCGCCGCGGCGAGGCACGCCGCCGGCACGATCGACAGAAGAACTCTTCGCCCCATAGGCGGCATCGCGTTCTCCCTGCCTTACCCGATGTGAACGCTACAAATACTTCGCCGGCCGGTTCATCGCCCGCCACATGTGCGCGACCGGGCTGTTGTCGTAGCCCAGCCCCTGCGACGGCTGGCGGAAGTTGCGGCCGATGATGTCGGTGAACTCCTCGAGCTCGACATGGACGTTCGCATCGAACGAGTAGATGTCGTGCACGGTGATCTGGCGACCCGACATGTACCACTTGTGGGCGCGCATCCGCTTGTAGTCTTCCTCGACATAGGCGTCGGGGCGGTACTCGGGGCCGAACAGGGTGACATAGGATTGCGGGTACTCGTAGCCGGCGGCTTCGTCGGCATAGAAGCGCAGCACCTGATGGGCGCGGATCGCCCACGTGATTTCCTCGTCGACATAGGGCTCGACGAGCTGCGCGCCCCAGTAGCCGTGGTCGCCGCGGATGAAGCCGACGCCCGAGATGTCGTGCAGCAGGCAGGCCAGCACCATCTTCTCGGGCAGGCCGGCCTTCACCGCGTGGCGGGCGCTCTGCAGCAAGTGCATGCTGGGGCCGAAGCGCAGCTTGAAGAAGTCGACCAGGGTCGGCTTCTCCGGCATCGCCGGCAGGCGCGGGTCGTCGATCATCAGCATGCGGGCGTTCGGGTTGCCCTTCATCAGCGACGACGCGCTCGGCGGCGCGCTCAGGTCGCCCTCGGCCAGGCTGTGCAGCCGCGACTTGACGACGAGGTAATCGAGCTCGTCGTGAAGTCGTTCATGCTGCGTCCTCCAATGGCCTCTGGATGCGGGCTTGCCCTCAGCCTAGCACAAGGCGGAGAATCCCGGGATGGCGTTCACGGCCACACACTGGGAGGAACTCGCCCGCCAGGGCTACACGATCGTCTCGGGCGCGATCGCCGCTTCCGCTCTGCGCGCCGCCCAGGACGCCGCGGACCGGCTGAACGCCCAATTCCCCGAAGGCTGGGAACGCTCGAGGAACGAGTCGTGGCGCGAGATCCGCTACTGCCGCAATCCGGCCTTCATGGCGCTGGTGGCCGACGTGCTCGACCCGCTGGCGCTGGAAATCCTCGAGGATGCGCCGCCGGTCGACTACGTCCAGCTCGCCGCCACCTTCCCAGGCTTCGCGACCAAGGGCGGCGTCGGCCGCAACTTCCATATCGACGGCGGCCAGGGACCGGCGCTCGACGTGTTCAACGTGCTGCTGGGCGTGGCGCTGACCGACGTCGCCTCCGATACGGCGGGGAGCTTCCATGTGCTGCCGGCCAGCCACGAGAAGTTCGCCGCCTTGTTCGGGCAGCAGCCGCTCGACGCGCAAGTCCATTGGGGCGAGGTCAAGCTGCTCGGCCAACGGCAATTCCTCGGCCCGCCGATGGCCGTGCCGCGGATGAAGGCCGGCGACATCATCGTCGCCCACAGCTTCCTGGCGCACGGCACCTCGGCCAATACAACCGGCGCGCGGCGCGATATGTTCTTCCAGCGCCGGGCCGCCGCGCCGCTCCGCGACCCCGCGACGCGGGACGGTGCACGCGAAGCGTTCATGCGTAACCCTTGGATGTTCTTCCGCCGCCCCTGAGGTATCGAATGATGCTGCGCCGCAGAAACTTCCATCGCCTGGCTGCAGGCGCGCTTGCCGCCCCGACGGTGGCACGCCATGCCGTCGCGCAAAGCTGGCCGGCGCAGCCGGTGCGCCTGGTGGTGGGCTTCGCCGCCGGCCAGGCGATCGACATCCTGGCCCGCCTGATCGGGCAGTCGCTCAGCGAGCAGCTCGGCCAGCAGTTCATCGTCGACAACAAGCCCGGCTCGGGCGGCAACATCGCCGCCGAGGGCGTGGCCCGCGCCTCTGCCGACGGCCACACCCTGCTGGTGATCGGCGCCAACAACCCGATCAACTCGACGCTCTACGACAAGCTCGGCTTCGACCTGCTGCGCGACTTCGCCCCGGTGGCGGGCATCTACCGCGTCTACCAGGTGATGGTGGTCAATCCGTCTTTCCCGGCCAAGAGCGGCGCGGAGTTCATCGCCTACGCCAAGGCGAACCCGGGCAAGATCAACTTCGGCTCAGCCGGCACCGGCTCGGTCGCCCATGTGAGCGGCGAGTAGTGCCCTATCGCGGCGCGCCGCTTGCCCTCGCCGACCTGCTGGGCGGCCAGGTCCAGGTGATGTTCGACAACCTGCCGTCGTCGATCGACCATGTCCGCAACGGCCGCCTGCGCGCGCTCGGCGTGTCGACGCCCAAGCCGCTCGAGCTGCTGGCGGACGTGCCGCCGATCGCCTCGTTCGTGCCGGGCTACGAGACCAGCGCCTTCGCCGGCCTCGGCGCGCCCGCCAACACGCCGCGCGAGATCGTCGACAAGCTCAACAAGGGCGTCGCCAATGCGCTCGCCAATCCGACGCTCAAGGCGAAGATACTCGACCTCGGCGGCGTGCCGATGCCGATGACCCCGGCGGAATTCGGCAAGCTGCTCGCCGAAGAGACCGAGAAGTGGGGCAAGGTCATCCGCGCCGCCAACATCAAGCCGGCGTGAGATGGCGCGCGTCTCCCCTCATACTCCTCTCCCCTGGCGGGGGAGAGGAATATGAGGTGGAGCGCCGCGATACCTAAGTCCGCTTGAAGCCTTCGAGCTCCTGCGCGGCCCAATCGCTCACCTTTTCCAGAGACTCGCCCTTGTAGTAGCGCACGACCATCTGCGCCTGGATCGCCTGCGCCCAGATCTGCGCGGCGATCAGCGGCGGCGCCGGCGAGCAGACGACGCCCGCCACCTGATCGCCGCCCTTGATCGGGTAATGCGACAGCGCGCCCTTGGGCGGGCCTTCGTCCTCCCACGTCTTGAAGTCGTTGAACTTCACGTAGGGCGGAATGTCGTAGCCCTGGCTCGCCGCGACCTGCTTCTCGGCGGCCTGCCGGGTTGCGAGGTGCGCGAGCAGGCTCTTGGCTGCCGGCTTGTTCTTGGAGAAGTTCCACACGCCATAGAAGCGCGGCAGGATCGGATTGAAGCGGCCGGCCGGCCCCTTCGGGAACCCGCCGAACCAGCATTTCTCCGCGACCTGCGGCGCGTCGCGCTTGGCAACCGCCCAGGCCGACGGCGGGTTGAAGATCAGCGAGCCGGTGCCCGAGATCAGCCACTTGTTGTTGGAGGAGTCGTCCCACGCCTGGGCGTCGGCCGGGCAGAAGCCAGCGAGCTTCTTGCCGTACTCCAGCACCTGTTTGACCTGGTCGGTCTTCACCGTGATGTTGCCCTTGGCGTCCATCAGCTGGGCGCCGTAGGCCAGGAACAGCGCACCGACCCACTGGTTGGTGTCGGTGGTGTTGCCGAGCGGCAGGCCGAAGCCGTGGCCTGCCTTCTGCGTCTTCTCGGCCGCGACCATGAAGGCATCCCAGGTCCAGCTCGCGTCGTTGGGCGGCTTGCCGGCCGGATAGAGCGCCTGGTAATCGACGTCGCCATACTGCTTCAGCATGTCGAAGCGCACGTTGCAGCCGAGCAGCAGGGTCCCGCGGGTCATCGGCACGCCGAGCCATCGTCCATCATACTTGCCGAGATACTCCACGGCCGGGTTGATCGGCCCGTTCTGGGCGACGACCTGCTTGACCACGTCGTCGTGGTTCTCGAGCGACTGGTTGTACTGCGCCGAGTCCCAGTTGGTGAACTCCATGATGTCGTGGCCGGAGCGCGACTGCGCCTCGACCGCGAGCGTGAGCAGCAGCTTGTTGCCCTGGCTGGTGATGTAGTCGACCTTGACGTCGACCTTCTCCTTGTCCGCCCACTCCTCCTTGATGATGGCGGACTGCACTTCGTTGGCGCCGGGCACCCAATGGTCCCACAGCCCGATGGTCAGGCTCCCGGCGGCGTTGGCGCTGCGCACGAACGGCGCTGCAAGGCCGAGGGCAGCGCCTCCGGCCACGACTCCACGACGCGATAACTTCGACTGCGACATGACTTTCGTCCTCCCTGAAGGAACGCTGTGCACGCTACCGACGCTTACTGTTTTTGGTCGTTTTTAGGGGCGCTGCCGCCAACAACAGGACGACGGAAGCCCGGACGCTCTTGCGCGCCCGCAGCCTAGTCCAACGCGCGCGGCGAGGCCAGCCGGATCAGGCCGCCTCGCGCCGGCACAGGCAGGAGGCGCGCACCGGCACGTCGGCGCGGGCCTGGGCCAGATCGAGCCGCGCCTTGATCAGCGGCGCCTCGAGCGTCTCGCCGCGCCGGGTCAGGCATTCGTGCAGGCCGTGCAGACTCCACACGTTGTCGGGATGCCAGCACGCCCGGCTGATGGTCTTGTCGAAGCCGAGATCGGCGCGATAGACCGCCTCGGCTTCGGCGAGCCGCCCCTGCTCCAGCAGCAGCGCGCCCAGCGCATGCCGCGCCGGCTGCATCCAGCCCCACGGCTCGTCGTAGGGCAGCGCGTCCTCGAGCGCGACCGAGCGACGCAGATGGCCGAACCCCACGTCGAACTTGCCGCGACGGTATTCGAGCTCGCCGTCCAGCATCTCGGCGGCGATCGCCAGCAGGTCGACCACCTTGTTGTTGTGCACCCGCCGCGTGTCCGGCACGCGCGCCCGGGCTTCGCGGAAGGCCGCCCGGATTTTCTCGGCCTCGGTGATCTCGCCCAGCACCGAATGGGCCAGGCCTTTGGCATAGAGCATCATCGCGGTGGTGCAGCAGTAGAGGTCGCGGTCCTTGGGCAGCTCCTGGGCGATGATCTCGCGCCACTTGCCGAAGCGCACCAGCACGTGCTGCTTCATCGGCAGGTAGCCCTCGATGAAGTCGGCCATCGGCGGCGAGGGCACGCGCAGAAGCTCTTCCGGCGTGGTGTCGATCAGCTCCTGCGCCGCCTTGATCGCCGGCTCGAACTGGCCGAGGAACATCGCGCCGTAGATCACGAAGTGATGGTTGTGGGTGCGGTAGAGCGAGTAGACGTTGAACGGCCCCTCGCGCTTCAGGTACTCGCGGTCGACCTCGACCGCCTTCTGGTTATAGACCACGACGTCGCGATAGTTGCCGCACAGCACGTCGATGTGGGTCGGCATATGGATCAGGTGGCCCGACCCCGGCATCAGCTCGCGCAGCCGATCGCCGGCCTTGAGCGCACGCTGCGGGAACGGCGACATCTCCATCAGGTGAACGTAGAGATGCAGCAGGCCGGGATGGTCCCACGCCGCCGGCCGGTCGGCGAACAGGCCCTCGAGCAGCCCGACCGCCTCCTTGGTGCCGGCATCCTTGGCGACACCGCCGGTCTCGAGGTCCCACATCTGCCACGGCGTCTCGTTCATGATCGCGTCGGCGAACACGCAGGCGACGTCGAGATCGTCGGGGAACCGGCCGAACACCTGACGCATCTCCCTGGTGAAGGCCTTGTTCCAGTCGCCCTGGTCCTCGATCGGCGTGCGCTGCGGATAGCGGGCAGGCAGCGCCTTGATCAGCGCCTGCTCAGCCGGCGTGGCGCGGTCGGCCACCGCGAGGGCCGCCTTCATGGCGTCGTAGGCGGCGGCCAGCGCCTGCGCCTTGCCCTGCGGATCGTAAAGATGCCAGGGCAGATTGTAGTTGGGGCCGGCGGCATAGGAGATCCCCCAATGCGCCATGGCGCAGTCGGGGTCGTGCTTGAGCGCCTCGCCGAAGCACTTGATCGCCTCGGCGTGGTTGAAGCCATAGACCCAGTTGAGGCCGCGATCGAACCAGGTCTGCGCCTCGGCCGACTTCGTGGTGATGCGGCGGGAATAGGCGCCGAGATCGTAGTACGTCATGCGTCGTCCCCCTGAAACAGTGCCGGTAAAGCTTGAGCCTAGCCCGAAGCTGTTTGCGTTTCGACGCGCATTTGACCTACGGTCCTCAGTACGATGCCGCGCAAACCAATCCCGACCGACTCCGCCCCCTTCGAAGCCCTGAAATGGCGCTGCATCGGCCCCCCACGGGGCGGCCGGGTGGTCGCGGTGGCGGGCGATCCGGTCAACCGGATGGTGTTCTACTTCGGCGCCTGCGCCGGCGGCATCTGGAAGACCGAGGATGGCGGCATCTTCTGGCGCTGCGTCTCCGACGGCTTCATGGGCAGCTCGGCGGTCGGCTCGATCGCGGTGGCCCCCAGCGATCCCAACGTGATCTATGCCGGCACCGGCGAGACGGCGATCCGGCTCGACGTGTCCTACGGCGACGGCATCTACAAATCGACCGATGCCGGCCGCACCTGGAGCCATGTCGGCCTCAGGAACAGCAAGTTCATCGGTCGCATCTGCATCCACCCGACCAATCCCGACCTGGTCTATGCCGCGGTGCTGGGCGACGTCTTCGGGCCCAACAGCGAGCGCGGCGTCTATCGCTCGAAGGACGGCGGCAAGAGCTGGCAGCGCATCCTCCATCGCAACGACGTTGCCGGCGCGATCGACCTCACGATGGACCGCACCAACCCGCGCCTGCTGTTCGCCTCGGTCTGGGAGGCGCGGCGCAATTTCTGGAACGTCTCGAGCGGCGGTCCGGGCAGCGGCCTGTTCCGCAGCACCGACGGCGGCGACACCTGGGAGGAGATCAGCAAGAAGCCCGGCCTGCCCGAGGGCATGCTGGGCAAGATCGGCGTGTCGATCTCGCCGGCCCGTCAGGGCCGGGTCTGGGCCTTGGTCGAAGCCGAAGGCGACAAGACCGGGCTCTACCGCTCCGACGATTTCGGCATGCGCTGGACCATGGTCTCGCCCAACCGCGACCTGATGCACCGGCCCTGGTACTACACCCACGTCTTCGCCGATCCGCAGCACGCCGACACCGTCTACGTGACCAACCTGCAGATGTGGAAGTCGACCGACGGCGGCACGATCTTCAACGAGGTCAGCACCCGCCACGGCGACAACCACGATCTGTGGATCGATCCCACCGACAACACCCGCATGATCGAGGGCAACGACGGCGGCGCGCACGTCTCGTTCAATTCGGGCGGCTCGTGGTCGACGATCTACAACCAGAAGACCGCGCAGTTCTATCGCATCGACGTCGACAACCAGTATCCCTACCGCGTCTACGGCACGCAGCAGGACAACACCTCGATCTCGGTGCCCTCCGCCTCGGAATGGGGCGTGATCACGCTCGCCGACTGCTCCTATCCTGGTACCGGCGAATCGGGCTTCATCGCCGTCGACCCGCGCGAGCACAACATTGTCTATGTCGGCGCCATCGGCTCCAGTCCGGGCGGCGCCGGCGCGCTGCAGCGCTACGACCATCGCACGCGGCAAATCCAATTGGTCAACGTGTGGCCCGAGGAATCGACCGGCATCGCGCCGGAGGACCTCAAGTTCCGCTTCGCCTGGACCTTCCCGATCGTCTTCTCGCCGCACGATCCCGGCACGCTCTACGCTGGCGGCAACTGCGTGTTCCGCAGCCGCAACGAGGGCCGGAGCTGGGAGCAGATATCGCCCGACCTCAGCCTCAACGAACGCAAGCGCCAGGGCGCCTCGGGCGGGCCGATCACCCGCGAGAGCGCCGGCGCCGAGGTCCATGCGACCTGCGCCTCGGTCGTCGAATCGCCGCATCGCAAGGGCGAGATCTGGGCTTCGACCGACGACGGCCTGGTCCATGTCACGCGCGACGACGGCAAGACGTGGAAGAACGTCACGCCCCGCGGCCTGCCGGAGCTCGCCTATGTCGGCTGCGTCGAGGTCTCGGCGCACGATCCGAACACGATCTATGTCGCGGCGACCCGCTACAAGCTCGCCGACTACAAGCCCTACCTGTTCCGCAGCAGCGACGGCGGCCGGAGCTGGAAGTCGATCAACGGCGACCTGCCGCGCGACGAGATCACCCGCGTGGTGCGCGCCGATCCGACGGCCAAGGGCCTGCTGTTCGTCGGCACCGAGACCGGCATCCATTTCAGCCTCGACGACGGGGCCACCTGGCAGCGCATGACCGGGCTGCCCAACGTCCCGGTCTACGACCTCAAGCTCAAGGATGCCGACCTGGTGGCGGCGACGCACGGCCGCTCGTTCTGGATCATGGACGATGTCAGCGGCCTGCGCGGGCTTGCCTCCGGAAAGGCCGGCGGCGGCCGCCGGACGACGCGGCTGTTCGCGCCGCGCACGACAGTGCGCACCAAGCTGCATTGGAGCGCCGGCGCCAACGTGCGCAGCGGCATCGCCTACGGGCCCGCCTTCGGCATCGACGGCAGCACGGTGATGGTCGAGCGGCCCGACGGCACGCGGGTGCGCGAGCATCTCGATGTCGGCGAGAACCCGCCGAACGGCGCGATCGTCTGGTACTGGCTCGCCCAGGAAGCCAAGGACGGAGTCAC
This sequence comes from Alphaproteobacteria bacterium, assembly GCA_005884705.1. Taxonomy (GTDB): domain Bacteria; phylum Pseudomonadota; class Alphaproteobacteria; order Reyranellales; family Reyranellaceae; genus Reyranella. Next base: position 218 of record VBAF01000160.1, on the reverse strand, counting down.
CCTCACCTTCCGCGATTCGGGCGGCCGCAAGATCGCGAGCTTCTCGAGCGCCGACAAGGACGCCGCCGCGGCGCGCAAGCCCGGCACCAAGGCGGGCCTCAACCGCTTCGTCTGGGACATGCGCTATCCCGGGCCGACCAAGATCGACTACACGCTGGCGCCGGCGCGGCCCAAGCCGCTGGTGCCCGATCCCGAGAATCCGCCCGGCCCGACCGTGG
>VBAF01000159.1 GCA_005884705.1 Alphaproteobacteria bacterium | reverse complement strand
CTTTGCTGAACAAGGTCCGCGGGGGAGCATCATGAGGCGACATCGCAGGTTCGCCGCGATCATGGGACTGATCGCGGCGTCGGGCGTGGCCACTGAGGCCCACGCGCAAAACGCTAATCGGAACGACCCCGTACCGGCCAAGCCGGATCAGAGCCTGACGGCGATCGAAAGAGGCTTCGCCGTGATCCCGACCGCGGAGCCACTGACGCTGTTCCCGCAGATCCGCGAGCAACTCAAGGATGCGCCGGCCTTCCTGCGCGATTCGAAGGCCGGCATCAACGTCCGCAGCTACTATCGCGACAACGTCACCAACGCCGCCACCGGTGCCGGATGGAACGAGGCCTGGGCGGCCGGCGGCTCGGTCGCCTTCGAGACCGGCCGGCTGTTCGACCTGATCTCCGGCGGCATGGTCCTCTACACCTCGTTCCCGGTCTACGCGCCGCTCGACCACGACGGCACCGGCCTCCTGAAGCCCGGCCAGCAGCAGTACGGCGTGCTCGGCCAGCTCTACGGCAAGGTCCACATCACGAACGACCACGAGATCATCGCCGGCCGCTATCTCTACGACACGCCGTTCATGAATCCGCACGACAACCGCATGTCGCCCAAGACCTTCTATGGCTACACGATTCACGGCAGCTTCGGCGACGAGGCGAGCGGCGGCCCGGCGCTGCGCTACGGCGGCGGCTACATCGCCGCGATGAAGGAGCGCAACTCGACCGAGTTCATCTCGATGTCGCGCTCGGCCGGCGCCAGCGAGGACCGCGGCACGGGCGTGTTTGGTGGCATGTTCAGCTGGGGGCCGGCACGCATCGGTGCAATCGACTACTACACCCAGGACACGATCAACATCTTCTACACCGAGGGCAAGGTCGGGCTGAACCGCGGCGCCGACTTCGAGGCCGCCCTCTCGGGCCAGTTCGCCGCCCAGAACAGCACCGGCACCAACCTGCTGAACGGCGGCAACCCGTTTGTCACCAACGAGTTCGGCGTGATGGGGCAGCTCGGCTTCTATAACGCGATCCTCACAGCCGCCTACACCGTGGTGAACCCCGGCTTCACCCTGCAGACGCCCTGGGGCGCCAGCCCGACCTACACCGACGCGCAGATCCAGGGTTTCAACCGTGCCGGCGAGGGCGCGCTGATGGTCGGCCTCTCCTATGTCTTCACCTCGCTCGGCTTGCCGGGCGTGGGCGCGTCGGTGCAGTATTTCCGCGGCTGGACCGGGGCGCCAGCGGCCGGACCGCCGGTGCTCGAGGACGAGTGGAACTTCAATCTCGAATGGCGGCCCAGCTGGGAGCCGCTCAAGAACTTCTGGCTGCGCGCCCGTTACGGCAAGGCGAACATCGACCAGAACAACGTCCACACCACGGTCGACGAGGTGCGGCTGATCCTGAACTACGGCATCAAGCTCTACTGAGCGTCAGCCGAGCAGGACAAGGCCGGCGATCTGCACGCCGACCACCTTCACGAGCGTCGCCGACGGGAAGATCATGGCGTAGCTGATGTTGGTCCGCTCGGTTGGCGCCATGCGGCCGGCATAGATCAGGATGGCTGGATTCCCGGTGGCGCCGGAGGCGATGCCCAACAGATCGTCGTACGGGATGCGCAGCAGGAAATGCCCGACCAGCAGGACGATCAGGACGGTCGTCAGCACGACCACGGCGCCGACCAGCAGCAGCACCGGTCCGGTCTGCACCACCGTCGTCAGGAAGGCCTGCCCCGAGTTGATGCCGACGGTGGCGAGGAACAGCGTCAGTCCGAAGTTGCGCAAGACGATGTTGGCGGGAAGCGGCATCACCCAGGTGATCGGCCCGGTGCGGCGCAGGCGGCCGACGATCAGGGCCACGATCAGCGGCCCGCCGCCGATGCCCATGGTCACCGTGCCGACGCCCGGCAGCGGGATCGGCACCAGGCCTAGCAGCACGCCCAGCACCATGCCGAGGCCGACCGAGATGTAGCTGAACTCGGCCGCCGCCTTGACGGTGTCGCCGAAGAAGGCGCGTGCGGTCGCGATGTGCTCCGGCGGCACCAGCACGCCGACGCGGTCGCCGATCTCCAGCATCAGGTCGGGCGAGGGCACGATGTCGACGTCGTATCGCCTGAGATGCAGGACATGGAGGGGAACGCCGTCCGGCATCGGCAGCTCAGCGAGCGGCACCCCGGTCAGGCCCTGCTTGGAGACGAAGAAGCGCTGGTAGGAAAGATCGCTGCGGTCCTTGCCGAGGCGACCGGGTTCGACGCGGCCCAGCACGGCAACCACCTCGCCGATCGCCTCCGGCCGCTCGGCGACGACCAACAGGCCGTCGCCTGTCCGAAGCATGACCGACTCGGCCGGCAGCTGATTATGATGGTCCCGCCGCACGCTGGAGATCTGCACGCCGGCCGGCAGCAGTTTCATGACATCGCCCAGCGTCACCACGCCGGCGGGCAACCGCTCGATCGTGATCTCCGCCATGTGGAAGCGCTCCGGCGCCGGCGGAAAGGTAGGCTTCACCGCCCGCGTCATGAAATAGAAGCAGAGGATCGGGCCGATCACGCCGAACGGGTAGCTGACCGAGTAGCCGATCGACGGCGACTTGTCGCCGATCAGGTCGAGCGCCGCCTGCAGGGTCGGCGTGCTGGTCATCGAGCCGGCGAACACGCCCAGGATCTCGCCCGTGCCGACGCCGATCAGGCGGCCCAGCGCCAGCGAAACCAGCAAGGCGGCGATTACGGACCCGAAGGAGAGCAAGTTGTAGATGCGCCCCGGACCCGACAGCCCCTCGAAGAACTGCCGGCCGTACAGGATGCCGATGCCGTAGAGGAACATGGTGAGGCCGATCAGGCCGATCGGGCCCGTGATCTGCGCCTTGGGCGCGATGGCGCCGATCGCCAGCCCGACGAACAGCACGGCGCCGATGCCGAGCGAGAAGCCTGCGATGTTGATCTGGCCCACGGCGTAGCCCAGCGCCACGGCGAGAAACAGGGAAAGGATCGGTTGTGAGGCGAGGAGATCGCCGAGCGCCGCCATCATCAGCGCGCCTTGCAGCCGGCTTGGCGGAAGATATCGAGAGCCATTTTCACCTGCGCTTCGCTCGGCGGATCCATGTGGTCGAGCGGGTAGTCGATGCCGAGCGACTTCCACTTGAAGGCGCCCATTTGATGGAACGGCAGCACCTCGACCCATTCGACGTTCTTCATCGGTCCCACGAAGCGCGCCACCTTCTCGACGTTGTCGGGCGCGTCGGTCAAGCCGGGCACCAGGACGAAGCGGACCCAGACCGGCTTGCCCATGGCATTCAGGCGCTCGGCGAAGCGCAGGGTCGGCGCCAACTCCTTGCCGGTCAACTTGCGGTAGGTCTCGGGGTCGCCGCTCTTGATGTCGAGGATCACCAGGTCGAGGTTCGCGAGGTAGGCGTCGTCGGCACGCGCGCCCAGGAAGCCCGCGGTCTCGGTGAAGCCGATCTGCACCAGCGGCTCGCCGCCCGAGATGGTGAGGCCGCCGCCCATGGCGCGCAGCATCGGCGCAAAGTCGCCCAGCCGCTGCACCGCCTGCGCCAGCTCGACTCGCCTGCCGTCCTTGAGATGCCAGGTGTCGGGATTGTGGCAGAACTGGCAGCGCAGCAGGCAGCCCGACATGAAGAGCGTGATGCGGACTCCCGGCCCGTCGACCGTCGAGCCGGTCTCGTAGGAATGGACCCAGCCGACGGTCGAAGCCAGTTTCTCGAAGTCGGAGGTGTCGGGTGCGTTCGGCGAGCGCGCCGAACGCAGGTCGTAGCGGCTGCCGACGTCGATCGGCTCGAGGTCGGGCATGGGGTGTACCGTCAGTATTTGTTGTGGAAGGTGCGCCGGAGGACATCGAGCTGCTGCTCGCGGGTCAGCCGCACGAAGTTCACGGCATAGCCCGACACCCGGATGGTGAGCTGCGGGTATTTCTCCGGATGCTCCATCGCGTCCTCGAGCGTCTCCTTCGACAGGACGTTCAGGTTCATGTGAAAGCCGCCCTGGCTGAAATAGGCGTCGAAGGCCTTCACGGCGTTGCCGATGCCCTCGGCTCCGTCGCGTTGCGCGAGGTTCGGCGCGATGCTGACGGTATAGCTGATGCCGTCCTGTGAGTCGGCATACGGCAGCCGCGCCACCGAGATGCAGGAGGCGAGCCAGCCATGGGTATCGCGGCCATGCATCGGATTGGCGCCCGGCGCGAAAGGCTCACCCTTGCGCCGGCCGTCGGGCGTGTTGCCGGTATTCTTGCCGTAGACCACGTTGGAGGTGATGGTCAGGACCGACTGGGTGGGGGTGGCGCCGCGATAGGTCGGGTGCTTGCGCACCTTGGCCATGAAGCGCGAGACCAGGTCGACGGCGATGTCGTCGACCCGCGAATCGGCATTGCCGTACTTGGGAAAATCGCCCTCGATCTCGTAGTCGGTCGCCAGGCCCTTGTTGTCGCGGATCACGCGCACCTTGGCATAGCGGATCGCCGACAGGGCGTCGGCCGCGACCGAGAGTCCGGCGATGCCGGTTGCCATCGTGCGCAGGATGTCGCGGTCGTGCAGCGCCATCTCGAGCCGCTCGTAGAAATATTTGTCGTGCATGTAGTGGATGCAGTTGAGCGCATGCACATAGACGCGCGCCAGCCATTCCATGGTGGCGTCGAACTTGGCGAACACATCGTCATAGTCGAGCACGTCCGACGTGACCGGCGGCGAGGGCGGGGCCACCTGGTCGCCGCTCTGCTCGTCCTTGCCGCCGTTGATGGCGTAGAGCAGCGCCTTGGCGAGATTGACGCGCGCACCGAAGAACTGCATCTGCTTGCCGAGCCGCATCGCCGACACGCAGCAGGCGATGCCGTAGTCGTCGCCGTGGTAGGGCCGCATCAGGTCGTCGTTCTCGTACTGGATCGACGAGGTGTCGCGGCTGATCCGCAGGCAGAATTCCTTGAACGGTGCCGGCAGGTGCCGGGACCACAGCACCGTCATGTTGGGCTCTGGCGCCGGCCCGAGGTTCGTCAGCGTGTGCAGCATGCGGTAGCTGGTGCGCGTCACCAACGGCCTGCCGTCGAGGTCCATGCCGCCGATGCATTCGGTCGCCCAGTACGGGTCGCCGCTGAACAGCGCGTCATATTCTGGCGTGCGCAGGAAGCGCACGATGCGAAGCTTCTGCACCAACTGGTCGATCAGCTCCTGGGCACCGGCCTCGTCGAGCTTGCCCTCGGCGATGTCGCGCTCGAGGTAGACGTCGAGGAAGGTCGAGATGCGGCCGATCGACATTGCCGCGCCGTTGGCTTCCTTGATGGCACCGAGATAGCCGAGATAGGTCCACTGCACCGCTTCGCGGGCGGTCTCGGCTGGCCGGGCGAGGTCGCAGTCGTAGCGGCGGCCCATTTCGACCAGGTCGCGCAGCGCTCGCATCTGCTCGGCCATCTCCTCGCGCAGGCGAATCACGTCCTCGCTCGCCCACATCTCGTCGATCTGGGCGCGCTCGGCTTTCTTGATCTCGAGCAGCCGGTCGACGCCGTACAGTGCGACGCGCCGGTAGTCGCCGATGATGCGGCCGCGGCCATAGGCATCGGGCAGGCCGGTGATGATATGCGACCGCCGGCAGCGCATGATTTCCGGCGTATAGGCGTCGAATACCCCGTCGTTGTGCGTCTTGCGGTACTTCGTGAAGGCTTGATGAACGGCCGGGTCGGCGGCGAATCCCGCGGCCTTGAGGCCCGACTCGACCATGCGCAAGCCGCCGGCCGGGAAGATGGCGCGTTTGAACGGCGCATCGGTCTGCAGGCCGACGATCACCTCGTTGTCGCGGTCGATCCAGCCCGCCGGGTGGGCGAGCAGTTCCGAGGGGTGTGCGGCGTCGACAGCGAGCACGCCCTTCTTGCGCTCATCCGCGAAATAGGGCTGCAGCTTGTCCCACACCGCCCTGGTCCGCGCCGACGGCCCGGCCAGGAACTTGTCGTCGCCCTCGTACGGTTTGACGTTGCGGACGATGAAGTCCCGGACATCAATCGCCCCTTGCCACCGTCCGGCCATGAATCCGCGCCACGCCTGCGTGTCGCCGAAAGCGACCGGCTTTTCCGTCGGAGCGTTCATGGGATCCTCCCAATGATGGATTGCGAAACCTTAGGACGTTTCCGGAAAGTAGCCTTGAGGAAGATCAAGGCCCGCCGTCATCCCTGGATATAGCTTTCGATCATGCCTGACGATGCCGCGCCTGCTTCCCAACGCCGTCACGACAAATACGAGCGCCTGGTCGACGCGGCGCGACAGCTGCGCGGCGTCGCGATGGCGGTCGCGCATCCCTGCGACCAGGTTTCCTTGGAGAGCGCAGTCGAGGCTGCGAAGCTCGGCCTGATCCAGCCGATCCTGGTCGGTCCGGCCGCCCGAATTCGAGCCGCGGCGGACGGCGCGAAGCTCGATATCGGATCCTTCGAACTCATCGATGCCGAGCATAGCCAGGATTCAGCAGAGAAGGCGGTCCTGCTCGTGAAGTCGGGCCGCGCCGAGGCTTTGATGAAGGGCAGCCTGCACACCGACGAGCTGATGGCGGCAGTAGTGGCGCGCGACCGTGGTATCCGCACTGCGCGCCGCATCAGCCACTGCTTCATCATGGACGTGCCCGGACACGCCGATGCGCTGATCATCAGCGATGCCGCCGTGAACATAGCGCCGGACCTCGAGGCGAAAGTGCACATTGTGCAGAATGCCATCGATCTCGCGCACGCGATCGGCGCGCAGGAGGTGCGGGTAGCGATCCTGAGCGCGATGGAGACGGTCAATCCCAAGGTGCCCTCGACGATAGAGGCCGCCGCCCTGTGCAAGATGGCCGATCGAGGCCAGATCACCGGCGCGCGGCTCGACGGGCCACTGGCGCTCGACAACGCGATCAGCGCCGAGGCCGCGGCGATCAAGCACATCGTCTCCGACGTGGCTGGCCGCGCCAACGTCCTGATCGTGCCCGATCTCGAAGCGGGCAACATGCTGGCCAAGAGTCTGTCGTTCCTCGCCGGCGCCGACGCCGCGGGAATTGTGCTCGGCGCGCGCGTGCCGATCGTGTTGACCAGTCGTGCCGACGTCCTGTTGACGCGCCTTGCCTCTTGCGCGGTTGCGGTGCTGGTCGCCGCAGCGCGGCGCGTCGATGCCAACGCCGCCGTCGCCTGACCGATGAGCGGCTGCGTCGCGGTCCTCAACGCGGGCTCTTCCAGCATCAAGTTTGCCATCTACCGGGCCGATCCAACACTCGATCTGATGTTTCGCGGCCAGATCGAGAGGATCGGCTCGAAGCCGCGTCTGAAAGTGGTCGACGCAGCCCATCGCGCGGTGGTGGAGCAGGACTTGGAGGGCCAGGCCGTCGATCATCGCGCCGCGACCGAGAAAATCCTCGATGTCGGACGACAACTGATCGGTGATGCACGGATCCACGCCGTCGGCCACAGGGTGGTCCACGGTGGCACCGAGTTCGCGGCGCCGGTGCGCCTCGATGGAGCAGTCGTCGAAACCCTGGCGCGGCTCATTCCGCTCGCACCCTTGCATCAGCCGCACAATCTCGAGCCGATCAAGGTGATCGCCCAGGCGGTCCCGATGCTTCCACAGATCGCCTGCTTCGACACCGCCTTCCATCGTAGCCAGCCAGCTCTTGCCCAGGCCTTCGCCTTGCCACGTAACCTCACCGCGGCAGGAGTGCGGCGCTACGGCTTCCACGGCCTGTCCTACGAGTTCATCGTCG
>VBAF01000158.1 GCA_005884705.1 Alphaproteobacteria bacterium | reverse complement strand
GGGTTGCCGAACAGCGCCTCGACCGGCGCCTCCTCGACCACCTTGCCGGCATACATCACGACCACGCGCTGGCAGGTCTCGGCAACCACGCCCATGGCATGGGTGATCAGCATGATCGACATGCCGAGCCTGTCCTTCATCTCCTGCATCAGCTCGAGGATCTGCGCCTGGATGGTGACGTCGAGCGCCGTGGTCGGCTCGTCGGCGATCAGCAGCTGGGGCTTGCAGGAGAGCGCCATGGCGATCATCACCCTCTGGCGCATGCCGCCGGAGAACTGGTGTGGATAATCGTGCACCCGCTTCTGCGGGTTGGGGATGTTGACCAGCCGCAGCATGTCCACGGCGCCACTGAGCGCCTGCTTGCGGCTGAGCTCGTCGTGCTGGCGCAGCACTTCGGCGATCTGGTCGCCGACCGTGTAGACCGGATTGAGCGAGGTCATCGGCTCCTGGAAAATAATGGCGATCTCGCGGGCGCGGATCTTGTCCATCTCCTCGGGCGACAGCGGGATCACGTCGCGGCCCCGCCACAGGATCTGGCCGGCCTCGAAGCGGCCAGGCGGCATATCGATCAGCTTGAGCACCGAGCGCGCGGTCACCGTCTTGCCGCAGCCCGATTCGCCGACAACGCCCAGGGTCTCGCCGCGGTCGATATACAGGCTGACGCCGTCGACGGCGCGGACCATGCCGTCGTCGGTCTTGAACCAAGTCTTCAGGTCCCGGATGTCTAAAAGCGTCTCCGCCATCACAGCACGCGCCGCGGATCGAGCGCATCACGCAGGCCATCGCCGATGAAGTTGATGGTCAGCACGGTGAGGAAGATGGCGGCGCCGGCGAAGATTGCCCAGTGCGGCGCGATGTCGATCGTGTCTTTGGCGTCGAACAGGACGCGGCCCCAGGTCGGGATGCCGGGCGGGAAGCCCAGCCCCAGGAAGGACAGGGTCGATTCGGCGATGATCGCCGCGGCGACGTCGATCGTGCCGGCGACGATCACCGGCCCGAGCGCGTTGGGCAGGATGTGGCGCACCACCTGGCGGACCGGCGAGGCGCCGAGCGCGCGCGCCGCCTCGATGAACTCCTTCTCGCGGATCGACAGGATCTGGGCGCGCACCAGGCGCGCGACCTGCATCCAGCGCAGCCCGCCGATCACCGCCACGACCATGATGAACACTCCGCCCTCCGGCCCGAAGACGCCCTTCAGGCTTTCGCGGAACATGTAGATGATCAGCAGCAGCAGCGGCAGCGCCGGCAGCGACAGGAAGAGGTCGGCGAGCCACATCAGCGCGGCGTCGACACTGCCGCGTGACATGCCGGCGACGGCGCCGACCAGCACGCCCATGATGCAGGCGACCAGCATGGCAGCGAAGCCGACGGCGACGGCCCCTCGAGCTTGGCGGCGAAGTCGATCTCGTTGATCGGCACGCGCCAGACCAGCGGCCCCAGCAGCACCGCGACCAGAATGATGCCGAGCACGACCGAGCTGACCATCGCCAGCCGGTGCTTGCGGAAGCGTCGCCACGCCTCGCGCGTCGGCGAGAACCGCGCCTGCTTGCGCGGCGCGTCCGTCACCGCGGCCGCGGTGTGCGGGTCAGCGGTAAGAGATACGGGGGTCAAGCCAGCCATACAGGATATCGGCGATGAAGTTGAAGAAGACGACGAGGCACGACAGCACGAAGGTGACGGCCATCACCACCGGCGTGTCGTTGGACTGCATGGCGGAGATCAGCAGCGAGCCGATGCCCGGCACGCGGAAGATCTGCTCGGTGACCAAGGCGCCGCCGAAGATCACCGGCATCTGCAGCGCGACCAGCGTGACCACCGGGATCAGCGCGGTGCGCACGATGTGGCGGATGACCACGGCGCGCTCACCGATGCCCTTGGAGCGCGCGGTGGTGACGTAGTCGAGCCGCACGACATCGAGCACCGCCGAGCGCACGTAGCGCACCAGTGAGGCACCCTGGAACAGGCCGAGCACGGCGATCGGCATGATCGACTGCTTGAACTGCTCCCAGTACCACTGCCAGCCGGTTGCGCTGAGGTCGGTGCGATAGACCATCGGCAGCCAGTCGAGCTGCACGCTGAACACCAGGATCAGCAGCAGGCCGGTGAAGAAGGTCGGCAGCGAAAAGCCGACGAAGGCCAGCGTATTGGCGATCTGGTCGAAGATCGAGTAGGGCCGCGTGCCGGCCAGCACGCCGACCGGCAGGGCCACCAGGATGGCGAGCAGCTGGGCGGCGCCGATCACGATCAGGGTGGTCGGCAGGCGCTGCAGGATCAGCGTCTCGACGTTGATGCGGCTGGCGAAGGAGAAACCCCAGTCGCCCTGCAGCATGGCGAGCAGCCAGTGGTAGTATCGGGTCCACACCGGGTCATCGAGCCCGAACTTGGCGCGCAGCGACGCCGCCACCTCCGGCGGGATGGCGGGGTTGGCCGCCAGCTCGCTGAAGGGGTCGCCAGGCGCCAGCGCCAGCACCGAGAACAGCACCACGCTGATCCCGAAGATACTCGGGATCATCAGCAGGATGCGCCGGATGATGTATTGCCGGGACACTGCGCGCGCCTATCGCTGGCCCAGTGTCACGCTTCCTTGAACCAGTCCTGGATGTCCCAGGTGTTGTTGTCCCAGCCGCTCATGTTGGCGTGCAGCTTGGTGGTCATCGCCTGAACGGCGTGGCGCGCGATCACCGGGATCACGACCTGGTTGGTGATCACCAGGTCGTTGGCCTTGATGAAGATGGCGGCGCGCTTGACCGGGTCGAGTTCGGCTTGGCCGGCCTTGAAGTTGTCGTCGTATTCCTTGCTCGACCACCGCGTGATGTTGCGGCCCTGCCACTTATTGGCCTTGGTCGCCTGCTCCTCGGTAAGGCACTGCTTCATGAACAGCTCGGGATCGGGCTGTGTCATGGTCGTCGTGTACATCTGCAGGTCGCAGTAGAACTTGGTGTAGGTGTCCGGATTCGCCACGTCGGACGAGAAGAACACCGACGCCGTCACCGCCTTGACCTCGATGTCGATGCCGGCCTTCTGGCAGGCCTGCTTTACGATCGCCTGGGTCTTCTGCCGCGGCTGGTTGATCGAGGTCTGGTAGACGAATTTCAGCTTCTTGCCGTCCTTCTCGCGGATACCGTCGCCGCCCTTGTTCCAGCCCGCCTTGTCGAGCACGGCGTTGGCCTTGTCGACGTTGAACTCGAACTTGGTGTTCTTCGAGCGGAACTTCTCCGGGTTGTTGACGAAGTTCGCCGTGGCATTGCCGGTGCGGCCGTAGATGTATTTCTCGACCGAGTCCTTGTCGACCAGCAGGGTCAGGGCCTCGCGCACCGCCGGATCGCTGAGGGTGGGATGCTTGGTGCCGAGCCTGGCGCGCTCGCCGTCGACCTCGGTCCACGGATCCGTGGTGTTGAGCTGGATGTGCTCGATGTTGCCGCCAGGCGAGATCGAGACCTTGCCCTTGCCGCCCTTTTCGAGGCGCAGCAGGATCTCGTCCTCGACCTGCATGTTCCAGGCGAAGTCGTACTCGCCGGTCTGCAGCACCGCGCGCGCAGCCGACACCGCGTCGCCGCCGCCCTTCATCTCGAAGCTGTCGAAGTAGGGCCGGTTCTCCATATAGTACTTGGGATTGATCACGCCCTGGACCATGTCGCCCGGCTTGAAGTCCTTGAACATGTACGGCCCGGTGCCGACCGGCTTGAGGTTGGCCGGCGCGTCGCGCGACTTGGCGCCCATGTAGTCGGCATAGAGGTGCTTGGGAATGATCATGCCCTGCGCGCCGACGAAGGCGAGCGCCCAGAACGGCGTCGGCTGGTCGAACAGCACCTTGACGGTGTGGTCGTCGACCTTCTCCACCTTTACGTCCTTGTAGGTGGCGCTGGTGGTTGCCGCCGCGGCCGGGTCGCGGGCATATTCCCAGTTGAAGACCACGTCGTCGGCGGTGAACGGCTTGCCGTCGTGCCAAGTGACGCCCTTCCTGAGCTTCCAGGTCACCGACTTGCCGTCGGCCGCCAAGGTGCCGTCCTCGCGGCCCGGGATCGACTCCGCCAGCACCGGCTTGAGGTTGCCGTTGGCATCCCAGCCGGCCAGCGGCTCATAGAAGAAGCGCGAGCCGTCCTGGTCCTTGGTGCCGACCGCGAAATGCGGATTGAGCAGGGTGGCCCCCTGCCACCACAGCACCTTGAGGTGGCCGCCGCCGCCGCGCTTGGTCGGCTTGTAGGTCGACGGCGACTGGGCCATCGCCACGCCGGAGATCGCCAGCAGCTGGGTCGCCATCGGCGCGGTCAACCCAACCGCCAACATGCGCCGCACGAACCCACGCCGGGACAGGCGGCCGGTCTTGACGCTGTCGATCAGACCCCGCAATTCACGCTCGTTCATAGCATACCCCTTCTTGGCCATCCCTTCGGGCGCTCTCGCTATCTTGCAAGATGCGTGCAATCCTCGATGAGAACAGGCCGGCACGCCGCAGTCAACGATGCCCCGCCTGGAACGAGGGCGGAAGACCATGGCGTGGCTGTATCTTGTCGTCGCAGGGCTGTTCGAGATCGGCTGGCCGCTCGGCCTGAAAAAGGGCTGGACGGCGGACGGCGCGCAGGCCGGGTGGCTGATCTTCGCCGTGGTGACCATGGCGGTCAGCGGGGCGCTGCTGATGCTGGCGCAGCGGGCCATTCCGATGGGCACCGCCTATGCGGTCTGGACCGGCATCGGCGCGGTCGGCGCCTTCGTCACCGGCGTGATGCTGTTCGGGGATTCCGCATCGGCCATGCGCATCGCCTCGATCGGGCTGATCGTCGCCGGCATCATCGGCCTCAAGCTCGCCTAGGACCAGGAACGGAGGGAACGCCAATGCGCATGAAGGACAAGGTCGCGCTGATCACCGGCGCGGCGAGCGGCATGGGAGCGGCGACCGCACGACTGTTCGGTCGCGAGGGCGCCACGGTGTTCGTTGCCGACCTGCTCGACAAGGAAGGCGCCGACGTCGTCGACAGCATCAAGAAGGCGCAGGGCAAGGCTCGCTATCTCCATCTCGACGTCACCGACGAGGCTGGCTGGCAAGCGACAATCGCCGAGATCGAGAAGAGCGCGGGCGGCCTCGACGTGCTGGTCAACAATGCCGGCATCTCGGGCTCGGCCGAGCAGGATCTCTACGACACCGCCGCCTGGAACCGGTTGATGGGGATCAACGCCACCGGCGTGTTCCTGGGCATGAAGCACGGCATCCCGGCGATGAAGAAGCGCGCGACCCAAGGGAAGAAGGGAGGCTCGGTGATCAATCTCTCCTCGGTCTCCGGCATCGTCGGCCAGGGCTATATCCATGTCGGCTACAACGCCTCGAAGGGCGCGGTCCGCATGATCACCAAGGCCGGGGCGGCACAGCACGGCCGCGACAATATCCGCGTGAACTCGGTCCATCCCGGGCTGATGCCGCCGATGCGCACCTCCGGCCGCACCGCCGACCCGGTGATGCGCGCCAAGACGCTGAAGGGCGTGCCGCTCGGCCGCGCCGGCGAGGTCGACGAGGTGGCCCACGCCATCCTGTTCCTCGCCTCGGACGAATCCTCGTACATCACCGGCGCCGAGCTGGTGGTCGACGGCGGCTGGACGGCGGTCTAGATTGACCGCATGAGCGATCGCCGCCACCGGTCGGGTTGGCGCGCCACGGCCCTCGCCGCGGCGCTGTTTGCGATCACCGTCAATTTCCTGCAACCGCTCGCGCATGCCGCGCTGATGCGCGACGGGTCGCCGTCGACGCTGTGGAACGTCTTCTGCAGCGCGGCGGCCGCATCCGAGTCGCGCCAGGACGCCCCGCCGCCGCTGTCGCCCGACAACGGCAAACATGAATGCTGCCTGGGACTGGCGCACGCCACTTGCTTCGCCGCGCCGGCAGCCGTTTCGATTGCGATCGAGCCGTCATCTGCGACGGTCCAGCCGCTTCAGCCGATCGACCTGTCGGCTGCCGGCGGCATCCGCGACGGCCCGCACCAACCACGAGGTCCTCCGTCCTTCGTCTGACCACGTCCCGTGAGTCCGATGAAGGAGCAGTCCATGTCTTTTTCCCGCGCGGCGCTGCTTGCCGCCTTCGCGGGCCTGTCCGCAGGCCCGATGGCGGCGCACGCCCAAACGTCCCCCGCCCAGCAGATGCCGACCGTCACGGTGACGGCGCCGGCGCCCGGACCGCAGACGCCGCCGGTGTCGCCGCAGATCGATCGCTACGCGCCGCCGCAGACCATCGAGAGCACCGATCAGCGTAAGATCGAGGACACGACCAACATCATCGACAGCGGCGACGCGGTGAAATACCTGCCGAGCCTGCTGTTGCGCAAACGCAACTACGGCGACACGCAGCCGACCTTGGCGACGCGCACCTGGGGCATCAATTCCAGCGCGCGCACCCTCGTCTATGTCGACGACATCCCGATCTCGGCGCTGATCTCCAACAACAACACCAATGGCGCGCCGCGTTGGGGCCTCGTCTCGCCCGAGGAGATCAAGGGCCTCGACATGCTCTACGGTCCCTTCGCCGCCGCCTGGCCCGGCAACTCGATCGGCGGCGTGCTGCTGATCACCACCCGCATGCCCGAGCAACTCGAGGCGACCCTGAAGCAGACCGAGGCGCTGCAGACCTTCGGCTACTACAACACGTTCGGCAGCTATCTCACTTCCAACACCGCCGGCACGATCGGCAGCAAGGTCGGCCGGCTCTCCTTCTTCCTCGCTGCCAACCGCGAGGAGAGCTTCAGCCAGCCGCTCGCCTTCATCACCAACGGCGCCGCCTTCCCGGCCGGCACGCAGGGCACCATCCCAGCACTCACCAAGACCGGCACGCCAGGCAACGTGGCCGGCGCCGGTGGGCTGCTGCACAGCATCATGGACAATTACAAGCTCAAGCTCGCGGTCGACGTCACCGACTGGCTGCGCGCCAGCTATACGATCGGCTTCTGGGACAATTCAACCTTCTCGACCGTGCAGAGCTATCTCACCACGGCCAACGGCACACCGACCTTCGGCGGCATCCCGGGTTTCGCCAACAACACCTACAATCTCAACGAGCAGCACCTGATGCATGCGCTGTCGCTCAAGACCGACACCGGCGGCAACTGGGACTGGGAGCTGGTCGCCACCCGCTACGACTATCTGCAGAGCCTGCAGCGCAGCCCGGCCGGCGTGACCGCGGGCACTACCTTCACGACCAACGGCCTGATCGCCCGCATGGACGGCACCGGCTGGATGACGCAGGACCTCAAGGCGGTCTGGCGGCCGACCGGCATCGAAGGCAATCACGAGCTGAGCGCCGGCCTGCATCACGACCAGTACAAGCTCGAAAACCCGACCTGGAACGCCCCCAATTGGCTGACCTCGCCGGACAACGGCAACAACACCGTCTCGACCTACGGCCGCGGCAAGACCGAGACCTGGGCGATATGGCTGCAGGAGGCCTGGCGATTCGCGCCGGCCTGGAAGCTCACCCTGGGCGGCCGTGGCGAGAGCTGGCGCGCCTATGACGGCTTCAATGTCGCCGGCGCGCTCGCATCGGCGCAGCCGGAATTGTCGTCGGCCAATTTCTCGCCCAAGGCCTCGCTGTGGTGGCAGATCGACAGCCAGTGGAGCACCAAGTTCTCCTTCGGCCAGGCCTGGCGCTATCCGACGGTAGGCGAGCTCTACCAGATCGTCTCGACCGGCCCGACCTTCGCCATCCCCAACCCGTACCTGCAGCCGGAGCAGGCCCTATCCTTCGAGTTCACCGTCGAGCGGCAGGACAGGAACTCTCGGCTCAGGTTCACGCTGTTCGAGGAGGACACCTCGAACGCGCTGATCCAGCAGACGCAGCTCATCAACAACGTCTTCACCTCGACCTGGCAGAATGTCGGCCTGGTCCGCAACCGCGGCGTCGAACTGGTCGGCGAGCTTAAGGATGCCTTCGTGCCAGGCCTGACGCTCAGCAACAGCCTGACCTACGTCGATTCCAAGATCCTCTCCAACCCGGGCTTCCAGAGCGCTACCGGATCCTCCTCGGAGGGCATGTGGGCGCCGTACGTGCCGCAATGGCGCGACACGGCGCAGGCGATCTGGCGGCCGAACGAGAACCTTGCCTTCGCCGCCTCGGCGCGCTGGCAGGGCAAGATGTATTCGACCCTCGACAACAGCGACTACGTCAACGGCGTGCAGGGCTCGTTCGATCCCTTCTTCGTGCTCGACGCGCACGTCCGCTACCAGCTGGACAAGTCGGTCGCCGCCGACATCGGCGTCGATAACCTCACCGATTCGAAATATTTCCTGTTCCACCCCTTCCCCGGCCGCACCTTCGTGGCCAGCCTCAAGCTCAAGCTGTAGGAGTGCCCGTCATGACCCGTTTCCTCCTTGCCCTGTCAGTGCTGATCCTCGCCTGGAGCGGCGCCGCCCTTGCGCACAGCTACAAGCTCGGCTCGCTCGAGATCGGCCATCCCTGGGCGCGCGCCACGCCGCCGACGGCGCCGACCGGCGGCGGCTTCCTCACCATCACCAACAAGGGCACGACGATCGACCGACTGGTCTCGGCCAGCAGCCCGGCGGCGGCCTCGGTGCAGGT
>VBAF01000157.1 GCA_005884705.1 Alphaproteobacteria bacterium | reverse complement strand
CTTCGTGCGCGCGCCGTTCGACAAGTACGTTCACGAGGATTCGCTGTTCTGGAACGCCTCGGGGGTGTCGCTCAAGTTCTCGTCCAGCGGCGTCCGCCTGCAGGTCGAATCGATTCGCGCGCTTCTGCTCGGCGGCATCGCCTTCGATACGCCGGCCGATTCGAAGGCCGCCGTCGCCGGCGCCGATCGTCGGTTCGGGCTCTACGACAACGCCGACGCGGCGGCCTCGGCGGGTTTCGGCCGGCACATGGAGTTCGTGTCCTACTTCACGGGATCGGTGGCCGGCCTCGATCCGGGCGCGGAGGTGATCTTCCACGGCCTGAAGATCGGCGAGGTCACTGAAGTCGGCCTCGTCTTCGATCCCAAGCGCGACAGAATCATGGTGCCGGTGCACTTTCGGATCGAGGCGGCACGGATCGCCAATATCGCTTCGGTGCAAGGCGCGCCGACGGGCACGATCGCGGCGGAGATGGTGCAGCGGGGGCTGCGCGCCACGCTGGAGACGCCGAACCTGCTGCTCGGGGCGAAAGTCGTGTCGCTCGTCTTCATGCCCGAAGCACCGAAGGCCGAGCTGTCGCGCGAGGGCGATATCTTTGTCCTGCCGTCGGAAGAGGGTGGCGGCTTCGACAGCATCACCCGCGGCGCCTCGGAGCTCCTGTCCAAGATCAATCGCATCGATTTCGATTCGATCGGTGCGAGCATCGCCCGCAGCGCCAAGGGGCTCGATTCCGTGATCAACGGGCCGGAGCTGAAGCAGACGCTGGCGTCGATCAACGCCGCGATGGCCGACCTGAAGGACGTCGCCCACAAGCTGGACACCGACGCGGGGCCTGCCTTGAAGCGCCTGCCCGAGATCTCCCTCCAGCTTCAGGACGGATTGACGCGGATCAGCCGGCTGGCGGGCTCGCTCAATACCGGATACGGCGACGATTCGCGGTTCAATCGCGACCTGAACCGCCTGACGGTGCAGCTCACCGACACCGCCCGCTCCGTGCGCACGCTCACCGACCTGCTGTCGCGGAATCCCGAGGCCCTGATCCAGGGCCGGCCCGACAAGGGGAAGTGAAGATGCCCATGCAGCTCCGCCGGCGCGGATTCGTCAGCCTGTTGCCGCCGCTCGCCCTGGCCGCCTGCTCGTCGCCGGATCCGGGGCTCTACGTCATCGCGGTGCGGCCGGGCGCGGCCGTGCCATCGGGGCCGCCGATCGTGCAGCTCAGGGACATCGGCCTGCCGAGCTATCTCGACCGCCGCGAGATCGTGCGCTCGTCCGAGGACTACAAGATCGGGCTGCGGCCGAACGACTGGTGGGCCGAGCCGCTGGGCGCCATGCTGGGCCGCGTGCTCGCCCTCGAACTGGCGCAGCGTCTGCCGGGCAGTAACGTCTATCGCGATAACGGGGCGATCAGCCTCGATCCCAATGCCGTGGTTGCGGTGAACGTCCAGCGCCTCGACGTCGATCAGGCGCGCACCCTGCAGCTGCTCGCCCAGGCGGCGGTCGAGTTCAACCGGCCGCGCCGCACGGCGTCGCGCACCTTCACCATCGCCAAGTCGGTGGCGGCCGCCACGGTGGTGGCGGAGGTCGCCGCCACCAGCGACGCCGTGGCCGAGCTGGCCGACGGCATCGCCCAGATGCTGCAGCGATGACCGAACCGCAGCTGCGCGAGTGCTTCGGCTGCGGCATGTTCCAGCTCGTGCCGGCGCTCGGCCCGGACATGCGCTCGAACTGCCTGCGCTGCGGCACGACGCTGCGGCACACGCGCGCCAATTCGCTGGAGCATTGCCTGGCGGTGACGGGGGGCGGGCTGGTTGCCTTCGTCGTGCTGTGGACGGCAACCCTCATGCAGGTCTCCGAAGTCGGCATCGTGCACAGCACGACGCTGGTTTCCGGGCCGGCCGAGCTGGTCCGTCACGGCTTGTGGCCTCTGGCGATCGCGGTCGCTTTCACCACCGCGATCGCGCCGGTCGGCAAATTTGCCGGCACGCTCTACGTGTTGGTGGGCTTGCGCATGGAGCGGCCACCGCCGGGGCTGGCCCGCGTCTTCCTGTTCGCCCGCAAGATGGGCGTGTGGGCGATGCTCGAGGTGCTGCTGCTCGGCGTGTTCGTCGCCTACACCAAGCTGGGCGACCTGGTGCATATCGAGGTCGGGGCGGCGGTGTATGCCCTGGGGGCGCTCACCATCCTCACGGTCTGGGCCGACAATGCGCTCGATCCCGATCAGGTCTGGGAGGAGATCGAGCGGCGCGGCCGGGCCCACGATGCCATGCCGCCGGTGCCGCCGATCGCCTTCCGTCCGGGCGCGGTGGGTTGCGAAGCCTGCGGCCTGGTCAGCGTGGCGGCAGACCACCGCGCGCGCTGCCCACGCTGCGGCTCGGCGCTGCACGTGCGAAAGCCCGACGCGATCAGCCGCACCTGGGCTTTCGCGATCGCGGGCGCCATCCTCTACATCCCGGCCAACTACTATCCGGTGCTGACCGTCATCCAGATGGGGGCGGGCTCGCCCAGCACCATCATGGGCGGCGTCATCGAGCTGCTCGATTCGCACATGTACCCGCTGGCGCTGTTGGTATTCTTCGCCAGCGTCCTGGTGCCGGTGTTCAAGCTTGTGGCTCTCGCCGCCATGCTGGTGACGGCCAAGCTCGCCGCCACCAACCGGGGGACGGCCGCGTGGCTGCGCGAGCGGACGCGGCTCTACTACATCGTCGCCTGGGTCGGCCGCTGGTCGATGGTCGACATCTTCATGGAGTCGCTGCTGGGCGCGCTGGTCCAATTTGGCGCCGCGGTGAACATCGCACCCGGCATCGGTGCGGTCGCCTTCTGCGCCGTGGTCATCCTGACCATCTTCGCCGCCGAGGGCTTCGACCCGCGCCTGATGTGGGACGCCGCCGCGCGAAATCCGGACCGCCTGCCGGCCGATCTGGAGATCGACTCAGAGGGTTCCTTCGCCCAACGGGCTTGATAGATTGCCGCCCTCAACCGAGGAATCCGCTCATGAAACTCGCCTATTCGCCCGCCAGCCCCTACGTCCGCAAGGTCACCGCCTGCGCCATCAAGCGCGGGCTCAACGACAAGATCGAGCGGCTGAAGATCGGCACCACCGATCCGGAGCTGCTGAAGATCAATCCGCTGTCCAAGGTGCCGACACTGATCACCGACGACGGCCTGCACCTCTACGACAGCCCAGTGATCTGCGAGTATCTCGACAGCGTGGGCTCGGCGCCCAAGCTTTTCCCGGCTGCCGGCCCGGCGCGCTGGAAGGCGCTCGTGCAGGAGGCGCTGGCCGACGGCATCCTCGACGCCACCCAGCCGCGCCGCCGCGAAGTCGCGTTGCCGCAGGACGAAGGGCGCAAGAGCTACATCGCGCTGCAGCAGGGCAAGGTGTCGCGCGCCCTCGGCGAGTTCGAGAAGCAGGCCGCCTCGCTCGGCACTCTCGACACGATCGGTGAGATCACCATCGGCTGCGCGCTGGGCTATCTCGACTTCCGCTTCGGCAGCGAGCCGTGGCGGCCCGGGCATCCCAAGCTCGAGGCCTGGTACGCCAAAGTGGCGAAGCTGCCGCCGCTCGCCGAGACGGTGCCGGTCGGCTGAGCGATGCCCGCGCGCACGGGCGAGCAGTTCCTCGCGGGCTTGCGCAAGCCGCGCGCGGTCTGGGTCGACGGCGAGCGCGTCAGCGACGTCGTCAGCCATCCCAAGCTGTGCGGTGCCGCCCACGCGCTGGCCGAGATCTACGACCTGCAGCATGTCGAGGCGGCGACCTGCCTGATGCCCGACCCGGAGACGCGCGAGCCGATCCCGGTCAGCCACATGATCCCGCGCTCGCGCGAGGACCTGGGCAAGCGGGGCAGGGCGTTGCGCGCGGTGGCGGAGTATTCCGTTGGCCTGATGGGCCGCACGCCCGACTACATGAACGTCACCTATGCGGGCTTCGCTGGCCGGCCCGACGAATGGGGGGCGCACGGCAACCAGGCCGGCGCCGAACGGCTGGTCGCCTACCAGAAGTTCCTGCGCCGGGGCGACATCGCGCTCACCCACACCATCGTGCAGCCGACCATCGACAAGGCGACCGGCGACGCGCCGGCGGCCGGCAACGAGCACGCCCTGCGCAAGGTCGGCGATACCGCGCACGGCATCGTGGTGCGCGGCGCCCGCGTGCTGGCGACCTTGGCGCCGTTCGCCGACGAGATCGCGGTCTATCCCGCCGCGCCGCTGCCGCAGGGCTCGGATGCCTATGCGCTGTCCTTCTGCATCCCGATGGACACGCCGGGCCTCAAGTTCCTGTGCCGCGACAGCGTGTCGAGCGGCGGTAATCGCTTCGATCATCCGCTGTCGAGCCGCTTCGACGAGCAGGACGCCTTCGTGATCTTCGACGACGTCGAGGTGCCGCGCGACCGGCTGTTCATCGACTGCAACCTCAGGGCCTACAACACGGTGATGACCACGAGCTGGCCGCCCAACGTCCAGCAGCAGACCATGATCCGCGCCTCGGTGAAGCTCGACTTCGCCTGGGGCGTGGCGCTGCGCATGGCCGCCTCGATCAATGCCGCAGATCCCGAGACCATGCGCCTGATCGGCGAGATCTGGAGCTACGCCGAGCTCACGCGCTTGGCGGTGATTGCGGCCGAGGCCGAGGCGGTCGAGTGGCCGAGCGGGCTGTGGACCTGCGGGCGAGGTCCAACCGCCTGATCGGCGAGATCTGGAGTTACGCCGAATTGGCCCGCTCGGCGGTGATCGCCGGCGAAGCCGAGGCGCGCGAATGGCCGGGCGGAATGTGGACTTGCGCGTCGGGCCCATTGCACGTGCTGCGCGGCATCCTGCCGGTGTGGTTCCCGCGGGTGAACGAGATCCTGCGCCTGATCGGCTCGCACAACATGTTTGCGACGCCCACGGCGGCGCAGATAGCCGACAAGGACCTGCGCGGCCTGATCGACCGTTACCTGCCGGGCGCCAAGGGCATGGCGGCCGAGGAGCGCATCCGGATCTTCCGCCTGGCCTGGGACTTTGCCGGCAGTGCGCTCGCCAGTCGCAACGAGCAGTACGAGCGCTTCTATCTCGCGTCGTCGGCGCGGAACATGTCGCGCCATCTCGCCTTCACCGACCGCGGCCGGGCCGACCGCTTGGTTGACCGTTTTCTCAAGGAGCCGTACTAGCAGCCCATGACGAGCTATCGCCTGTCGAGACGCGCTGCGTCCGATCGTCGGCCTGCGTCCGGCGCGCGCGCAGTCGCTCGACAAGTTCAGCTACCAGACCAACTGGCGTGCCCAGGCCGAGCATGGCGGCTTCTACCAGGCGCTCGCCACCGGCCTCTACAAGGAGCACGGGCTCGAGGTCGAGGTGAGGCAGGGCGGGCCACAGCTCGACGTCAACGCGCTGCTGCTGGCCGGCCGCGCCGACGTGGTCGAGACCGACGCCTTCCGAA
Organism: Alphaproteobacteria bacterium; assembly: GCA_005884705.1. Lineage (GTDB taxonomy): Bacteria > Pseudomonadota > Alphaproteobacteria > Reyranellales > Reyranellaceae > Reyranella. The sequence continues at coordinate 644 of VBAF01000157.1, read as the reverse complement.
CCTTCAACTTCGCCCGCGACAACGTCCCGGGGCTGGCGATCGCGGCGACGTTCCAGAAGGACTTGCGCGCACTGCTGTCCCACCCGGGTGTGGGCAACGACACGCTGGCGGCGCTCAAGGGCAAGCCGATCCTGATCGGCGCGGCCGGGCGCACCTCGTTCTGGCAGTGGCTCAAGGCCAAGTACGGCTACAGCGACGACCAGATCCGACCCTACACCTTCAACTTCGCGCCGTTCCTGGCCGACAAGAACAGCAGCCAGCAGGCTTTCATCACCAGCGAGCCCTACGCCATACGCGAGGCCGGCGTCGATCCGGTCATCCACCTGCTGGCCGACCACGGCTTCGTCAACTATTCCGACATCGTGGTCTGCCTGCCCAAGACGGCGGCGGAACGGAAGGACGTGGTGCAGCGCTTCGTCGACGCCTCGATGAAGGGCTGGAAGAGCTACCTCACGGGCGACCCGGCGCCAGCCAATGCGCTGATCAAGAAGGCTAATCCCGACATGACCGACGACAAGATCGCCTATGCGATCAAGGTCATGCGGGGCGCCGGCATCATCGGCAGCGGCGATGCGAAGGCGCTCGGCATCGGTGCGCTCAATGCCGATCGCTGGAACGGCTTCTACAAGGACATGGCCGATTGC
>VBAF01000156.1 GCA_005884705.1 Alphaproteobacteria bacterium | reverse complement strand
GGAGGGCGGGCCGATGGCCGGCCACGCCACCTTGTTCCTGGCCGACCTGCCCAATCCCGCGATCAGGATCGAGCGCACGCTCAACACGATCGAGTCCTCCTTCACCGGCGGTCATGCGGTGATGTCGTTCAACGACCTGCGCCTGCCGGCCGACGCCGTCCTGGGCGAGATCGGCAAGGGCTTCCGCTACGCCCAGGTGCGGCTCGCGCCGGCGCGGCTCAGCCACTGCATGCGCTGGCTGGGCTCGGCCAACCGGGCGCAGGACATCGCCACCGACTATGCCCGCACGCGCGAGGCGTTCGGCAAGAAGCTCGGCGAGCACGAGGGCGTCAGTTTCATGCTGGCCGACAACGCCATGGACATCCACCTGGCGCGGCTCGCGATCTGGCACACGGCGTGGGTGCTCGACCAGGGCCAGCGGGCGTCGAACGAAAGCTCGATGAGCAAGGTGATCTGCTCCGAGGCGATCGCCCGCGTCGCCGACCGCTCGCTGCAGATCCTGGGCGGCCTGGGCATCACGCGCGACACGGTGGTCGAGCGCATCTTCCGCGACACCCGCGCCTTCCGCATCTACGACGGGCCGAGCGAGGTCCACCGCTGGGCGCTGGGGGCGCGGATCGTCGGCGGGAAGATGTGATTCCGTCTCGGGGCACCACTACCCAGCCTAAGCGTTTGATAGTTAATGCTTGTTGTTCCGGTGGGACACTTCCCCCGGTGCGCGGTGGGACACTTTTCGTCCCGGTCCGTTCTCATTGGGCACCAGAAGGTGCATCGCATCGGCGGCCAAGCGAGTGCGGTTCGCTTTCTTCGTGTAGGTCGCAGCTTGGCGCGCGCTTGCCCGCAGCTTGACCAGGCGCGAGGTCGTCTCGTCGACGGCGTCAGCGTCGAGAACGAGATGCAAGCGGTCTATTCGACCGGCGACCGCCGTTCGTCTTCGGCATCGAGCTCGCTATTGCCGTCGCTCGTGCTTCAGCGCATCATCTGCATCGCACGCTCTTCAGCGTAGCGCCCTTGGGCTGCATAGAATTGAGAATGCGACCTTCTCTTCTGCCAGCATGCAAAATCCTGTCGAACGCGCTGCTGACCCTCGTGCTCATGGCGGGCTCTGCGGTCGGCCAGGACAGCGCTTCAGCGGGCCCGCGCTTTCGGGTCGACGGACCGGACATGGCGATCTGGAGTCGGGAGGGGCAATTCCCGAGTTGCCCGGGCCTTACGTATCTGGACGACAGAGCCTGTCGCGTAAGTGCGTTCAGTGATTTTGGCCGCCTCTTTCCTTCGCGCGTGGTCGCGGCACCCGCACACGCATCGCCGCTGAAGCGCGCGCCACAGGAGCTGCGCGTCGAGCACGAGCTAGGCGGAAAGAGACGCACCATCGACGACTATCTGAACAAGTATCCGGTAACAGGGTTTCTCGTCGCCAAGGACGACACGATTCTGCTTGAACGCTACCAGTACGGTCGTAACGACAGGCATTTGCTCACGTCGTTCTCGATGGCCAAAACGATCGTCGGCATGTTGGTGGGGATTGCTGTCGAAAAGGGCGCGATCAAGTCGATCGACGACAAAGCGGAAGTCTATGTGCCGGAGCTACGTGGTACCGAATACGGTTCCACGCCGATCAAGGCGCTGCTGCTGATGGCGTCCGGCGTGAAATTCGCCGAGACCTACAGCGATCGCTCGAGCGACATCTACGAACTGGCACGGCTCACGCTGGAGCAGGACCCGGCCGGCGTGGTCGGCGCCTTGCCGCGATTCAACACTCGCCTCCATCCACCAGGACAGCGGTTCAGCTACTCATCGGCGGAGTCCCTCGTGCTGGGACTGGTGGTCGCGCGGGCCATGGGCCGGACCGTATCGGAGCTCATGTCCGAGCATCTCTGGAAACCGCTAGGCGCGGAGTCGCAAGCCAACTGGAACATCGACTCGCGCGGACAGGAAGTCACTTTCGCCTATTTCAACGCCGTCCTGCGCGATTGGGCGCGGCTCGGGCTCATGTTGGCGCATCGCGGACAATGGGCCGGGCAGCGTGTCGTGCCGGAACGTTGGGTCACCGAGTCGACAACGGTCCAGCCGAGCTGGCCCTCGCCGACCTACGGCTATCATCTCTGGCTCTCCCCCCTGAACCGCGACGCCTTCTATTTCAACGGCTTGCGGGGCCAGTTCGTCACGGTCAATCCCAAGACGCGGATGGTGATCGTGCAGACATCGCTCGACACGAATGAACTCCAGAACGAGGAGTTCGCCGCCCTGACCGGGGCCATCCGGGATAGCTTGAGATGACGGGTGGTCGGCTCCCGGTTGTGGCCTGGACTAGACGAGCCTAGTTCAGCGCTAAGACCTCCAGAGATGGACCGTGCCGCGCAACACGGCGACATCGGACCGTCGCGACTGGGGCTACTTTGCCTCCTATAGCGCCTCGCATCTCATCGTGCCGCGCGATGCGCCGCAAAGCTGAAGCCGCCTATCCATTGACGACGTTACACAATTGAAACGATGTGCAAGTGGGCTGACGCTGCTACTCTCTTCAGTTGTTGTTGGAAGAACGTTAGTGGTGACGTTGCCATGCCTTTGATGTCGTTGGGCCGTCTCGAAACGGTTGATTTGCGCGATATTTGGACCACGGAGGCAACCGACTTCACGCCTTGGCTGGCTCGCTCAGAGAATCTTGCTGTATTAGGCAAGACGCTGGGCATCGAACTAGAACTTGAAGCGCAAGAACGGGCCGTTGGTCCTTTTCGGGCGGATCTCTTGTGTAAGGATATCGGTACTGGCCGATGGGTGCTCATAGAGAATCAGCTTGAGCGCACTGATCACGTTCACCTCGGCCAACTCTTGACTTACGCCTCTGGATTGGAGGCGGTCACGATCGTTTGGATCGCGGCTCGTTTCACGGAAGAACATCGCTCGACACTGGATTGGCTCAACCGCATAACGGACGAAAGTTTTCGTTTCTTCGGGCTAGAGGTAGAACTTTGGCGAATCGGAGCCTCCGCCGCCGCACCCAAATTCAATATCGTGTCCAAGCCAAACGACTGGTCGCATTCTGTGGCGCATGCAGCGCGTGCGATCGACGATGCGGAGTTGTCAGAGACCCGAGTATTTCAGCGTAACTATTGGGCGGGTCTCAATCAGGCGTTACAGCATGCGGGCGGCCCCGTCTCAGGAGACCGAAAACCACAGCCGCAACCTTGGATGACTTATGCTATCGGCCGTAGTGGGTTTCAGCTCCAGACAGTTATGAGCCGGCCGAAGAGCCATGTTCGGGCGGAGCTCGCCATCTTGGCAGATCAGGCAAAAGACTATCTCGCCCGTCTTCAGACCCAGAAGGACGAAATTGAGAGGGAACTTGGCTTTCCTCTCAAATGGGAGGAGGTGCCAGGTCGGCACGAGACGAGGGTATCTTCCGAACTCACCAACGTTGATCCTGAAACGGAAAGTGATTGGCCTCGGCAACATGATTGGCTGGCCAATCGGCTCAACGCCCTCCACCGGGTCTTTGCGACGCGTGTGCGGACGTTGGAACTGGCCAGCTCACCCGCAAGTGCCTAATGGCTTGGACTCGGTCCTCCCAACATCGAGCCGCACCTAAGGGCCGCGCTAGGATTTGCAAGAGCATCCGAAGATCGACGGGAAATGGTGGGACCCGTTGTTCAGAAAGCTATAGTAAGCTATCGAAGATTTCGGCGTCCTACTTTGCTTTAAGTCTTTGATTGCCACGGCTTAGGCGGCTCCGTCTCGGGACACGACCCTTCTTCCTGAAGGTCCAAGCCAACCAACCCGGATTTCTTGTCAGACGAAGGTCCGCCTCGCATGAGGAGGCGGGGCGATCGCATATGACCATTTTCGTCGTCGCGACCGTGGGGAGCACGCTACTGGCATCGGTCAAAGAGAGCCCGGACCGCATCGTCGTCCAAGGGCGCTGTTCGTCATCGGCTCAGGCTAGGCTACGATAGCGCAGCAAGTTCGGATAACACTTCCCGTCGCCCTCGGTCGGCCATATCAAGCGCAAGGGTGACGACTTCCGCCTGGACTA
>VBAF01000155.1 GCA_005884705.1 Alphaproteobacteria bacterium | reverse complement strand
TGGCCGCGGAGTAGACCCGAATTGCGCATCGCCATCGTTTCCGACGCCTGGCGTCCCCAGATCAACGGCGTCGTTCGCACCATCGAGACCATCACCAGGCTCCTGCAGGCCGAGGGCCATGACGTCGAGGTGTTCGGCCCCGACCGCTTCCGTACCCTGCCCTGCCCGACCTATCCCGAGATCCGCCTGTCGCTCTTCCCGTCGGCGCGGCTGCATCACATGCTGAAGCTGTTCGCGCCCGATGCCATCCATCTGGTGACCGAAGGCCCGCTCGGCTGGGCGGCACGCGCTTTCTGCCGCGAGCGCGACATCCCCTTCACCTCGGCCTATCACACGCGCTTCCCGGAATATGTCCGCGCCCGCATTCGCGTGCCGCTGACCTGGAGCTATGCCTTCGTGCGGCGGTTCCATGCGCCGTCATCGGCCGTCCTGGTGGTCGCGCAGTCGATCCGCGACGAGCTGGCGGCGCGCGGCTTCAAGAACCTGGTGCCGTGGTCGCGCGGCGTCGATATCGCCGCCTTCAAGCCGCAGCCGCGCGAGGAATTGCCGGATGCCCGGCCGATCTGGCTCTATGCCGGGCGGCTGGCGGTCGAGAAGAACATCAAGGCCTTCCTCGATGTCGACCTGCCCGGCACCAAGTGGGTGGTCGGCGGCGGCCCGCAGATGAAGAAGCTGCAGCGGCGCTACAAGGACGCCCGCTTCTTCGGCTCGGTCGACACCGCCGAGCTCGCGAGCCGCTACGCCCAGGCCGACTGCTTCGTCTTCCCCAGCCGCACCGACACCTTCGGCCTGGTGATGGTCGAGGCGCTCGCCGCGGGCGTGCCGGTCGCCGCCTATCCGGTGCCTGGTCCGCTCGATGTCGTGACCTCGCCCAAGGTGGGCGCGCTCGACGAGGACCTGCGCGTTGCCTGCCTCGCGGCGATCAGTTGCGACGCCGCCGACTGCCGCGCCCATGCCGAGACCTTCACCTGGGCGCAATGCGCGCGGCAGTTCCGCGACACGCTGCGTCCGATCCCGCGCAGCGTCTGGCAACCGCTCAAGCGCCGCGTGGTGCCCAACGCGGCGTCTTGAAGCTTCCCTCCGCGGTGCCCAGATTCCCGGGCACGGAGGCGATCATGGCAGCCCTCAACCACATCATCATTCCGGCCAAGGACAAGGACGCGTCGGCCACGTTCCTCGCCGGCATCCTCGGCACCGAGCCGCGGCCGCAATGGGGCCCGTTCCGGCCGGTGCAGACCAGCAACGGGGTCACGCTCGACTTCGTCGATTCCAAGGACGTGCGCACCCAGCACTACGCCTTCCTGGTGACCGACGCCGAATTCGACGCCGCGTTCGGCCGCGTCAAGCAGGCCGGGCTCAGCTACTGGGCCGGTCCGCACAAGGAAGGGCCCGGCGAGATCAACCGCCATTGGGGCGGTCGCGGCGTCTATTTCGAGGATCCCAACGGCCATCTGCTCGAGCTGATCACCAAGCCGTATGGCGATCTCGGCGCGCTGAAGCAATCGGCCTGAGGCGCGGCGGCGCTGCTATGCTGGCGCGATGTCTTCCCGCTTCGCGCTCGGCGCGCTCTGCATCGTCGGCACCGTTACCATCTGGGCCGGCTGGTACGTCGCCATCCGCTTCGGCCTGACCGCGACCAGCCTCGACGTGCAGGACCTCGCGGCACTGCGCTTCGGCGTGGCCGGCCTCCTGCTTCTGCCCGTGGTATGGCAGCGCGGCTTCGCCCTCGACCGCCTCGGCTGGCCCGGCCTGCTGTCGATCGTGCTGGGGGGCGGCGCGCCCTTCGCCCTGCTGGTCGGCGCCGGCCTGGTCTACGCACCGGTCTCCCATGCCAGCGCCCTCACCCAGGGCATGGTGCCGCTCGCCGTCGGCCTGCTCGCCGCGATCGTGCTCAAGGAGCGGCTGACCGCGCCCAAGCTGCTGGGCTTTGCGCTGATCGTCGCCGGGGCGCTCGCGATCGCCGGCGTCACCCTGGCCGCGCTCGCCAGCCGCGAGAGCATCGGCCACGCCCTGTTCGTCGGCGCGGCCGTGCTGTGGGCGGCCTACACCGTCGCGCTGCGCAAGGCGCATCTGGAGGGTTTGCACGCGCCGGCGATCGCCGCCGTCGCCTCGCTGGTGCTCTACGTGCCGATTTACCTGGTCTTCCGCGGCGATCGGCTGCTGGCAGCACCGCTCAGCGATCTCGTCGTCCAGGGCGTCTACCAGGGCGTGCTGACCGCCGTGGTGTCGCTGGTCCTCTACAGCCTCGGCGTGGCACGGCTCGGCGCCTCCAGTGCCGGCGCGTTCGTCGCCTTCGGCCCGGTCATCGCCGCGCTGCTGGCGATCGCCGTGCTCGGCGAATGGCCCAAGCTCAGCGACTGGATCGGCATCGTGGTGATCACCCTGGGCGTCGCGCTCGCCAGCGGTGTGTTCCCGAAGTCGCGCCCGCTCACTGCACCGGGTTAGTCAGCCGGCCGATCCCATCCACTTCCATCGCCACGACATCACCCTTCTGGAGGAACTTCGGCGGCTTGAAGCCGATGCCTACACCCGCTGGCGTGCCGGTGGCGATGATGTCGCCCGGCATCAGGGTGATCCCTGCCGAGATCGTCGCGATCAGGGTCGGGATGTCGAAGATCAGGTCCGCGATCTTCGCGTCCTGGCGCAGCTCGCCATTGACCCAGCAGCGAATTCCGGCCGTCGCCAGATCGACCTCGTCGGCGGTCACGCACCACGGCCCCATCGGCGCGAAGCTGTCCATCGATTTGCCGAGGAACCATTGCTTGTGCCGGGCTTGCAGGTCGCGCGCCGTCACGTCGTTGATGATGGTGTAGCCCCAGACGTGGCCGAGCGCGTCTGACTTGGCGATACCGCGCCCGCCCTGGCCGATGATCACCGCGAGCTCGGCCTCGTAGTCGAGCTGATCGCTCACGCCGGTCGGATAGCGGATCGGTTCGTCCGGCCCGATCACGCTCTGCGGCACCTTGGTGAAGATGATCGGCGCCGTCGGGATGGCATCGGCCGCTCCGGTCGAGCTCGAGTCGAAGCCGCTGGCGCTGAACTCCTTGGCATGCTCGTGGTAGTTCTTGCCGACGCACATGATGTTGCGCAGCGGCAGCATCGGTGCCTTGAGCTTGACCGAGGCGAGCGCGATCGCCGGGCCTTTCGCCTCGCAGCGGTCGCCGCGGAACACGGCGTTGATGTCGCCGACCGACAGCGGCATGACCTTCTTGCCGGCCTTGTCGACTGACGCCACGAAGGTCTTGCCCTGATACTCGACTGTCGCGAAACGCATTCTGTCCTCGATTACTTCGGCCAATCGGCGGGCTCTCCGGCCTTGATCCAGGCGGCATAGTCCGCCTTGGTCTGGTCGTTCGGCGGATAGACGCCCGGGATCTCGCGACCCTGGCCGATGCGGATGGCGACGAACTTCTCGAGCCGCTCCTGCTCGAAGGAATCGCGTGCCACCTCGTCGGCGAGCGCCCGCGGCACGACAATGGCGCCGTCCTCGTCGGCCACGATCACGTCGCCGGGATAGACCGGCACGCCGCAGATGCCGACCGGCGTCTGCACCTCGACCGGATGCAGGTTGGCCATGCTGGGCGGCGCGGCCGCGGCTGTGCAGTAGACCGGCCAGTCCATCTTGCCGATCACCGGCGTGTCGCGCATCGCGCCGTCGCTCAGTACGCCCGCGACGCCGCGCACCTTGAGGCGCAGGGCCAGAATGTCACCCAGGGTGCCCGAGCGCGTGTTGCCCTCGGTCGCGACCACCAGCACATGGCCAGCCGGCGTCTCCTCGATCGCCTGACGCTGCGCGCTCGGCGGATCGGCCGGCGTCGGCGGCTTGTCGAGATCCTCGCGGCCCGGAATGTAGCGCAGCGTGTACGCCGGCCCGACCAGCCGCGTCGCCTGCGGGTTCAATGGCTTCACGCCGCCGATCGCGCAGTTGCGGAAGCCGCGCTTCAGCATCTGCATCGAGACGGTGGCGGTGCTGGCGTACAGGAAGTTCTTGATGGTCTCGGCCGACAATGGCGCTTCACTAGGCACGTCGATTCTCCCAATCCGTCGCCCCGAGCGTAGCCGAGGGGCCTCTTTTCGTCCGCCGTAATGAAAGGTCCCTCCACTTCGCGCTTCGCGCTGCGGTCGGGACGACGGGACTACAGCAACGAGCCCTGATTGCCGCTGCCGCCGTCGCGGCGGCGCGGCGCGGATGCCGGCCGTGGCGCGCCGCCGGCGCCGTCGGTCACCCGGGCGCCGATCTTGCCGTCGGCGAACTCGATCTGAAGCGTGTCGCCCGCGTGCGTGCCCGCCGCCGCCAGCACGGGCTGGCCGTCTTGGCCGCGCACCAGGGCGAAGCCGCGATTGAGCACGGAGTGGAAAGAGTAGCTCTCGAGCAGCTTGCCGAGCTGGTCGACCCGCTCGCCGCAGCGCGCCAGCATCTCTTGGGTGCACCGCTGGATGCGCTCGCTGAACTGCTCCAGCCGCTCGGCGGTGCGCTCGACCCTCTGCTTCATCTCGCTCTTGTAGCGTTCGCCGGCGCTGCGCAGGGCGCGGCCCTCGGCGGCGATCAGCTGCTGCTTGACCTCGATCACCCGGCGCGGACCGTTGATCAGCCGTTGCTCCTCGATCAGCCGCCGCGGATCGCCCAGCCCGCGAGCCAGCCCCGCCAGCTCGGTCGCGGCCTCGCGCAGCGCGCGAGTCATGCAGGCCATGGTGCGCTTGCCGAAGTCGAGCACCTCGTCGAGCAGGTCGGCGCGCACCGGCACCGCCATTTCGGCCGCCGCCGTCGGCGTCGGCGCGCGGCGGTCGGAGGCGAAATCGATCAGGGTCGTGTCGGTCTCGTGGCCCACCGCCGAGATTAGCGGAATGCTCGAAGCCGCCGCCGCGCGCACCACGACCTCCTCGTTGAAGGCCCACAGATCCTCCAGGCTGCCGCCGCCGCGCGCCACGATCAGCAGCTGCGGCCGCGGCACCGGACCGTCCTCGGGCAGCCGGTTGAAGCCGGCGATCGCGGCCGCCACCTCGGCCGCCGCCCGCTCGCCCTGCACGGCGACCGGCCAGATCAGCACGCGGCGCGGGAAGCGCTCGGCGAGACGATGCAGGATGTCGCGGATCACTGCGCCCGACGGCGAGGTCACCACGCCGATCACCTCGGGCAAGAAGGGCAGCGGTCGCTTGCGATCGAGATCGAACAGGCCCTCGGCGGCGAGCTTCTTGCGGCGGTCTTCCAGGAGCTTGAGCAGGGCACCTTCGCCCGCCAGCTCCAGCCGCTCGATGATGATCTGGTAGCGCGACGAGCCGGCATAGGTGGTGATCTTGCCGGTGGCGATCACCTCCATGCCCTCCTCGACCTTGATGCCGAGACGCGGCAGGGTGGTCTTCCAGCACACCGCGTCGATCACGGCGTTCTCGTCCTTCAGCCGGAAATAGCAGTGGCCCGAGCGCGGAAAGGAAGGCTGGCTGATCTCGCCACGCACCCGCACGCGCGGGAAGGCGCCCTCGAGCTGGCGCTTCAGCGCAAAGGAGATCTCGGAGACGGAGAATTCCGGGACGTTGCCCGGAACGGACGGGGGCTCGAGGTTATCCATTGTTGGGGCAAGCCTAACGGCTTGTATGACCGGCGCAAACTGTGGTCAAAGCCCTGCCATGCGAATTCTGGTCGTAGGCGGCGGCGGCCGCGAGCACGCGCTGTGCTGGGCGATTTCCGCGTCCCCCCTGTGCACAAAGCTGTTCTGCGCGCCGGGCAATGCGGGCATCGCCGAGGTGGCGGAATGCATCGAGGTTGGAGCCGAGGATATTCCCGGTCAGGTGGCGCTCGCCCGGCGCGAGAAGATCGATTTCGTGGTGATCGGCCCCGATGCGCCGCTGGTCGCCGGCATGGCCGACGCCTTCACGGCTGTCGGCATCAAGGTGTTCGGCCCGTCGAAGCAGGCCGCCCAGCTCGAAGGCTCCAAGGGCTTCACCAAGGAGCTGTGCCGCCGGCACAACATCCCGACCGCCGCCTACGAGCGCTTTAGCGATCTCGCCAAGGCCGAGGCCTATATCAGGCAGCAGGGCGCGCCGATCGTGGTGAAGGCCGACGGGCTCGCGGCCGGCAAGGGCGTGATCGTGGCCGAGACGGTCGAGCAGGCGCTCGCCGCTGCGCGCGACATGCTGGAAGGCAACCGCTTCGGCGCATCGGGTTCCTCGATCGTGATCGAGGAGTTCATGGACGGCGAAGAGGTGA
>VBAF01000154.1 GCA_005884705.1 Alphaproteobacteria bacterium | reverse complement strand
TCTACGCCGAGCTGCACGCCAACTTCGGCGGCATCGTCGATGAGTCCTACAAGGCGCGCGTCTGGATCGTCTCGCCGACCACCATGATGGCGACGCTCAACACCGTGCGCGCGGTGCTGAAGGACGTGCAGATGCGCGAGCAGGCCGGCGAGATCCAGAAGCTGGTCGCCCTGATGATGGGCGACACGCGGCGCCTGCAGGAGCGGGTCGACAATCTCAAGCGCCATTTCACGCAGACCGAGAAGGACCTGCGCGAGATCGACACCTCGACCGTGCAGATCATGCGCCGCGGCGAGCGCATCCAGAGCGTCGAGCTGGGCGAGCAGCCCGAGGCGCTGCCGAAGCCTTAGCGGCTTCGACCGTTTACGACCGTTTTCGCCGTTTTTGCGCGGCCACCGTTTAGCGTTCGCGCGTTCGTTCACGTTCGACATGAGCGGCAGATAAACACGCGCGCGTTGCCGAACCTATTATGGGCAATGGCTTCGAGAAAACGCCCGCAAAACATGGGGTCCAACCGGGGGCCATTGCCCATAATGCGGCTCGCTCGAAGGCTTTATCCCCAGGGGCCGCGATCGGTCTGCGGGACCGAGCCGCCGCGCCGCACCGACGCCGCCATTGCAGGCTGCGGCGACGTGCGATCCTGGCCCGCCATCGCCTGCAGGCGGGCGATGCGCTCCTCCATCGGCGGATGGGTCGAGAACAGGCTGCGCAGCCCGCCGGCCGACAGCGGATTGTCGATATAGAGGTGCGCCGTCGCCGGATTGGCTTCGGCGGTGGCGTTGGGGATCGCCTGCGTGCCCTCGTGCAGGCGCTGCAGCGCCGAGGCGAGCCACAGCGGATTGCCCGAGATCTCCGCGCCGGCGCGGTCGGCCTCGAATTCGCGGCTGCGGCTGATCGCCATCTGCACCAGCGCCGCGCCAAGCGGCGCCAGGATCATCGCCGCAATGGCGACGATCGGGCTGACCAGCGGCCGGCCGTTCTCGTCACGCCCGCCGCCCAGCAGGCCGCCGAAGCTCGCCAGCATGCCGATCGCCCCCGACAGCGTGGCGGCCACCGTCATGGTGAGCGTGTCGCGGTTCCTGACATGGCCGAGCTCGTGCGCCAGCACGCCGGTCACCTCCTCGCGGCTGAGGTGGCGCAGCAGGCCGGTGTTGACCGCGACCGCGGCATGCTCGGGGCTGCGGCCGGTGGCGAAGGCGTTGGGCTGGTCCTCGTCGATCAGGTAGACCCGCGGCATCGGCAGGCCGGCGCGCTGGGTGAGCTGCTGGATGATCTGGTAGAGCTCGGGCGCCTCGGCCGGGCCGACCTCGCGCGCATTGGCCATGCGCAGCACCATGCGGTCGCTGTTCCAGTAGGCGAAGATGTTCATGCCGAGCGCCACGACCAGCGCGATCAGCAGGCCGGACGGGCCTCCCAACAGGTAGCCAACCACCAGGAAGAAGCCGGTCAGGGCCGCCAGCAGCAGGGCGGTCTTCATGAAGTTCATGCGAGAAAACATGGCCCCGCCCTGTGGCGAATCAAGACGGCCCCCGGCATCATGCGGGTCATGACCGACCCCAAGAAACCCGCGGCCGAAGCCGAAAAGCCGGCAGCCGAACCCAAGCCCGTCCCGCCGGAGAAGCCAAAGAAGGTCGAGGAGATCGGCGGCCCGCCCGGCCCCGAGCCGACCCGCTACGGCGACTGGCAGTTCAACGGCAAGGTGACGGACTTTTAGTTCGTCCTCGCCGCACGCACCTTGTCATCCCGAGCGCAGCGAGGGATCTATGAGGCCAAGTATAGATCCCTCGCTGCGCTCGGGATGACACGGTTACCTCAACGACTTCAGGCTCACCCCAATGCGAAAAGACATCTACGCCCTCGGCTTCAAGGCCCAGCCCTGGTGGTGGGAAGCCTGGACGCCCAACACGGCGCTGAGCCAGGATCCGCCGGCCAGGACGCAGGTGGTGATCGTCGGCGCGGGCTATGGTGGCCTCTCGACCGCGCTCGAGCTGCGGCGCAACGGCATCGACGCGGTGGTGCTCGAACGCGGCGTGTTCGGCATCGGCGCCTCGACGCGCAACGGCGGCATGATCTCGGGCGGCACCAATCTCGGCAAGGGCCTCGGCGGCAAGAGCCCGATCGCCGAGGAGTTCGAGCGCAACAAGGCCGCGCTGATGGGTGCCGGCGCCGATTCGCTCACCGTGCTCGAGGACATCATCGCCCGCGAGGGCATCGACTGCGGCCTGCACAAGAACGGCCGCTTCGTCGGCGCCTGGACGCCGCGCCATTACGACGACATGGCGACCAAGGTCGAGGTCTACAACAAATACGCCAATGCCGGCGCCTCGATGGTGCCGCGCGAGCGCCAGCACGAATTCATCAAGTCGGACTACTACTACGGCGGCATGCATGCGACGCGCGCCGGCCATCTCCATCCCGCGCTCTACTACAAGGGCCTGCTCGAGGCGGCGCACAAGGCCGGCGCCATCCTGTGCGCCAACATCGAAGCCGAGCGTACCGAGAAGACGGCGACCGGATGGCGCGTGCTGACGGCCAAGGGGCCGATCGAGTGCAGCGAGGTGGTGGTCGCGACCAACGGCTATACCGGCGATCTCACGCCGCGCCTGAAGCGCCGTGTAGTGCCGGTGGCGAGCCACATCATCGCCACCGAGGAGCTGCCCGAACCGGCCGACAAGATGCTGATTCCCGGGATGCGGGCGATCGGCGACACCAAGCGGGTGCTGACCTATTACCGGCCCTCGCCCGACGGCAAGCGGCTGATCTTCGGCGGGCGCGCCCGCTTCACCGCGGCGCCGCCGGAAGTGAGCGCGCCGGCGCTCTACCAGTACATGGTCGACCGCTTCCCGCAGCTCGACGGCATCAAGATCACCCATGTGTGGACCGGCAATGTCGCCTTCGCGCTCGACTACATGCCGCACATGGGCACCGACGAGGGGCTGCATTATCTGCTGGGCTGCAACGGCAACGGCGTCGCCATGATGACCTATCTCGGCACGCAGACTGCCAAGAAGATCGCCGGCGGCCGCAACACGCCGATCAACCCGCTCGACGGGCGGGAATTCCCCGATCACCCGTTCTACAACGGCGATCCCAGCTGGTTCCTGCCGGCGGTCGGCGCCTGGTACCGCACGCGCGACTGGATCGACCGGCGGTTGGCGGGATGACCGCCCTCGGTTGACAGCAGTTCGGTATACCGGATAGTGAATCCGGCATATCGGACGATCGGCATTGGCCCGTCGCCCCGAGAGACAAGCAAAACAGCGGCGACGGCGAGGCGTGACGCGCCCGCGGCCCCGGGGGAGATCGTGATGAAATCCGTACAGCGTGTTTTGATCCTGGCCGGCGCGCTGAGCGCGGCCTTGGTCGTTCCGGCCGCGGCGCAGACCGTCGACGCCATCGTCGCCAAGCTGCGCAGCACCGGAACGCTCACGATGGGCTATCGCGAGACGCTGCTGCCGACCTCCTATCTGGACGACAACAAGAAGCCGACCGGCTACGCGATCGAGATGTGCCACCGCATCATCGACGACGCGAAGAAGGAGCTGAAGCTCCCCGAGATCAAGGTCAACTACGTCCCGGTCACCATCCAGACCCGCCAAGCCCTCGTCGCCAACGGCACGATCGACCTCGAGTGCGGCGGCACGGTCAACACCTTCGCGCGCAACAAGCAGGTCGACTTCTCGCCGGTCTCCTACGTCGCGGCGAGCCAGCTCCTCGTGCTCAAGAAGTCCGGCATCGCCGCCTTCGCCGATCTCAACGGCAAGATCGTCGCCGTCGCCACCGGGGGCAGCAGCGAGCCCGAGCTGAAGCACATCATCGAAGAGAACAAGCTCAATGTCCGCGTCCTCACGGTCAACGACCACGCGGCCGGGTTGAGCGCCGTGGAGAGCCGCCGCGCCGACGCCTACTTCAACGACAACGCGGCCTTCTTCAGCCTGATCAAGCAGTCCAAGGCGCCGGACAATCTCGCGGTCGTCGGCCCGGAATACGGCTACTCGCCGCAGGGCTTCATGGTGCCGAAGAACAACCCGACCTTCCTCTGGATCGTCCATCACTCGATGGGCCAGATGTTCAAGTCCGGCGAGGCGGAGAAGATCTACAACAAGTGGTTCGGCCCGTTCGGCGCCACGGTCGGCCCGAAGCTCAAGGCGGCCTGGGAGACCTTCTCCTACCCCGAGTGACGCGTCGTGAACTACCGCTGGAACTGGGGAATCCTGCTCCAGGAGCCCTACTGGAGCTGGATCTGGAGCGGGCTCGAATGGACCCTGCTGATCAGCCTCGGTAGCTGGATCGTCGCCCTCGCGGTCGGCACGCTGTTCGGCATCGCGCGGACCGTGACGAACCGGGCCGTGCGCGCGGTCGCCGACCTCTATGTCGGCGTGTTCCGCAACATCCCGCCGCTGGTGCAGCTCTTCCTCTGGTACTCGGTGTTTCCCGAAGTGCTGCCCGAGGCGGTCGGGCTCTGGGTCAAGCGCGACATGCCGAGCCCGCAATTCGTCACCGCCTCGGTCGCGATCGGCCTGTTCATGGCCGCGCGCGTGGCCGAGCAGGTGCGGGCCGGGATCGATGCTGCCGGCCTGCACCTGATGCCCGCCGCACTCGCCACCG
>VBAF01000627.1:1448-2303 GCA_005884705.1 Alphaproteobacteria bacterium | reverse complement strand
CGAGGAGGGCCGCGACTTCTTCGACTATGTCTCGGGCCGCAAGCAGCCGCCCGAAGGCGGTGCGACCGGCCTCGTCTACTCGCGCTTCAACCATCCCAACAGCGAGATCGTCGAGGACCGGCTGGCGGTCTACGAGGGCGCGGAGTCCTGCGTGCTGTTCTCGTCCGGCATGTCGGCGATCACCACGACCCTGCTCGCCTTCGCCCGGCCCGGCGACGTCATCCTGCATTCCCAGCCGCTCTACGGCGGAACCGAGACCCTGCTGTCGCGCACCATGGCGGGCCTCGGCATCGACGCCGTGGGCTTCGTCGACGGGGTCAGCGAGGCCGCGATCCGCGCCGCCGCGCAGCAGGCGCGCGGCAAGGGCCGGGTCTCGGTGATCCTGATCGAGACGCCGGCTAACCCGACCAACACGCTGGTCGACATCAGGCTGCTGCGCCAAGTCGCCGACGAGATCGGCGCGGCCCAGGGCTTCCGGCCCGTCGTGGTCTGCGACAACACCCTGCTCGGCCCGGTGTTCCAGCATCCGCTGGCGCACGGCGCCGACGTCTCGGTCTATTCGCTCACCAAGTATGTCGGCGGCCATTCCGACCTGATCGCCGGCGCCAGCCTCGGCGCGCAGGCGACCATCGGCCCGATCAAGGCGCTGCGCGGCAGCATCGGCACCGGGCTCGATCCCCATTCCTGCTGGATGCTCGGCCGCTCGCTCGAGACGCTGGCGCTGCGCATGGAGCGGGCCAACGCCAACGCAAGGCTGGTCGCCGAATTCCTGCGCGATCATCCCCGGGTCGAGCGGGTGCACTATCTGGCGTTCCTCGCGCCGGGCTCGCCGGCCCACGCCGTTTACGCCCGGCA
>VBAF01000627.1:754-1357 GCA_005884705.1 Alphaproteobacteria bacterium | reverse complement strand
TCAATGCCCTGCAGGTCTTCAAGCTCGCGGTCAGCCTCGGCGGCACCGAATCGCTCGCCAGCCATCCCGCGGCGATGACCCATTCGGGCGTCCCGGCCGAGGTGCGCGACCGGATCGGCGTGCTCGACACCACCATCCGCCTGTCGGTCGGCATCGAGCATCCTGACGATCTGATCGCCGATCTGGTCCAGGCCCTGGCGGCGAGCGGGTGAGGCAGGGTTGGACGAAAATATGTCGTTGGAAACATATGCATCCTATGGCATATTATTCGGGTGTGGACGGTCGAGCTGGCTCCCGAGTTCGAACCCGAGCTTCGCGCCTTCGCGGCCGCGGTGAGGGTCGAATTGCTGGCGCAAGCCGGCGTGATCGAACGATTCGGGCCGACCGCCGGACGACCACGGGTGGATACGCTCAAGGGCTCGGCGCACGCCAACATGAAGGAACTGCGCTTCGACGCGGACGACGGCGTCTGGCGCGTGGCCTTCGCGTTCGATCCCCGGCGGAGGGCCATCCTCCTGGTGGCGGGCGACAAGAGCGGGCAGAGCGAGCGGGCCTTCTACCGGCGCTTGATCGCCGTGGCCGACCGCCGGTACGCAGCGCATC
>VBAF01000627.1:0-733 GCA_005884705.1 Alphaproteobacteria bacterium | reverse complement strand
ACGAGGTCGTCGCGTCTCTTCCCCGGCGCGAGCGTACCAGGATCGAAGCGCGGACCCGCGCGCTGATCGCCGAGGAGATGTCACTGCGCGACCTGCGCAAGGCGATCGGCAAGACACAGGCTACGGTCGCCCGGCGTCTCGGCGTCGGCCAGGAAGCCGTGTCGCGGCTGGAGATGCGCGGCGACATGCACCTGTCCACCCTGCGCAGCATGCTCGAGGCGATGGGCGGCGAGTTGGAGCTGATCGCGCGCTTCCCCGGCCGCCCGCCCGCCCGGCTCACCATGCCGGGCACGGCGCGGCGCCAGCCCAGGACGGAGCGCCGCAAGGCGGCTTAGAGCGCAGGCCTAAGCATTCCGTTCGACCCGGGACGCCGGCGGGACATCAGCCCACCAGCGCCAGCGGCGCCACGAAGCGGGCGATCTCGCCCAGCACGTAGGCCGGCTGCTGCAGGTGGGGGCTGTGGCCGCAGTCGGGCACGAGCCTCGTCTCGCAATAGCCGCCGAGCTTGCCGGCGATGATGCCGAGCTGGCGCTCGCTGCCATAGTCGTCGTCCTCGCCCTGGATCGCCTGCACCGGCACCTCGACCTTGGGCAGCCGGCCGTCGGCGTCCATCGGCTCGAAGCCCGGCGCCAGCCAGGCGTCGGACCACAGGCGAAAGGCGCGATCGACATTGTCGCCGTGATATCTGGCCAGCCGCTGGCGCAGGTCGCCGCTTTGGTAGGCCTCGCGCGCG
>VBAF01000153.1 GCA_005884705.1 Alphaproteobacteria bacterium | reverse complement strand
GCTATGCCGAGCGCACCGAGGAAGGCGGCGAGGCGCATCACTTCAACACCTCGATCCTGGTCGGGCCGGACGGCCGGCTGATCGGCAAGTATCGCAAGGTCCATTTGCCGGGCCATGACGACCATCGCCCGAACGTGCCGTACCAGCATCTCGAGAAGAAATACTTCGAGGTCGGCAATCTCGGCTTCAATGTCTGGAGGATGTTCAAGGAAGACGTGATCGTCGGCCAATGCATCTGCAACGACCGGCGCTGGCCCGAGACCTTCCGCGTCATGGGGCTGAAAGGCGCGGAGATGGTCGTGCTGGGCTACAACACGCCGAGCGACAACGTCTATGCGCCGCACGAGCCGCCGTATCTGCGCGTGTTCCATCACAATCTCTCGCTCCAGGCCGCGGCCTACCAGAACGGCATCTGGGTGATCGCCACGGCCAAGGCCGGCAAGGAAGACGGCTTCTGGCTGCATGGCGGCTCGGTGATCGTGGCGCCAACCGGCGAGATCGTCGCCAAGGGCACGACCGAGGAGGACGAGGTCATTTCCTACGATTGTGATCTGGCACTCGGCGAATACATCCGCAACACCACCTTCAACTTCGCCAAGCATCGCCGCCCCGAGCACTACAAGCTGATCAGCGAGCGCGCCGGCGTGAAGGTCGAAACGGCGAATTGAGGATCAAGCGATGCAGTACGCCGTCAACGACGTGAACCATCACGACCGCTACAAGATCCTGACCGCTTTCGTCCTGCCGCGGCCGATCGCCTGGGTGACGACGCTCGGCCCGAGCGGCGTGGTCAATGCCGCGCCGTTCAGCTTCTTCAACGTCTTCGCCGAAGACCCGCCGCTCATCATGTTTGCGGTCAACAAGCGGCCCGACGGTCGGCTCAAGGATACCTGGCTCAACATCCAGCGCACCGGAGAGTTCGTCGTCAACCTGACCGACGAGCCGCTGGCGCGGGCGATGCACGATTCGAGCGGCGATTTCCCGCCCGCTGTCGGCGAGCCGGACTATCTCGGGCTGAAGCTCGCACCGTCGGTCGACGTCAAGCCGCCGCGGCTGGCTGACGCGCCGTGGTCGATGGAATGCCGGACCTGGCAGGTGATCAACGTCAAGGACGACCGCCAGCTGGTGATCGGCGAGGGCCTGCGCTTCCACATCCGCGACGAGCTGTGGGATGCCAAGGCGATGCGCGTCCACATGGAGCGCTACCATCCGGTCGGCCGCATGTTCGCCGATCGCTATTGCCGGACCGACGACCGCATGGAGTTCCCGGCCGCGCCGGTGGTCAAGGCGGAGGCGGCCGAGTAGGGCGTCAGATAAGTTGCTGCTGCAGCTCGGTCGCCGCCGTCTTCAGCAGCGGGAGATGGCGCTGCGGCGGATCGTCGACCGTGCCGGTGATGTGCAATGCGCCGACGGTTCGGCCGTCATAGCGGCGCAGCGGCACGGCCAGCCCGCAATCGCCGATCTTCACGTCCTGGTGCGTCTCGGCGTAGCGCCTTCAGGCTGGTCGGCGTGTGCTTGGTGAGGGCACGCGGCTTCAGTTCGGACAGCCAATGCTCGAGCGCGCCTTCGTCGAAAGTGGCGAGGATCGCCCGCCCGGCGGCGGTGCAGAAGGCGGGATGGCGCAGCCCGACGCCGGGCGACAGCTCCATCGGATAATGCGGCAGGGCATGCGCGATCACGACCATGTCGTGGCCGTCGAGCACCGCGACGTACGACGAGCGGCCGGTCGTGCGCGCGACCCGCTCGCACACCGGCTGAACGACGGTCGAGATCTTGTTCGAGCCGAGATAGTCGCCGGCCAGGCCGAGCACGCGCGGCGTCAGGCGGAATACGCGCCCGTCGGTGTCGGCGAGTTGCAGCGTGATCAGCGTGTGCAGCATGCGCCGCACGCTCGCCTTGGGCAGGCTGGTCGCGCGCGCGACGTCGCTGAGGCTCAGTTGTCGCCGCTCCTGGCCGAAAGCGCCGATGACGCTCAGGCCACGCGCCAGCGCCTCGACGTAGTTCGGCCCACCGTTCGCGAGGCGTCGCTCGGCATCGGCTTCGCGCAAACGCGGCATTGAATCCTCCCGTGTTTGCGGTAGCGTGCCAGAAGCTTCGTAAAATGAACAGACGTGCGCTGTACGAACCTGTCGATGGAGTGCGGCAGATGACCTCGACCCGAGACAACGCCGACCTGACGCGGGTCGGCCCCGGCACCCTGATGGGCGAGCTGATGCGGCAGTACTGGATCCCGGCCTGCCTCTCGTCGGAACTCGAGCCGGGCGCGCCGCCGATCCGCCTGCTGCTGTTGGGCGAGCGCCTGATCGCCTTCCGCGACGATCAGGGGCGAGTCGGCATCATGGACCACCGCTGCCCCCACCGCTGCGCGTCGCTGTTCTTCAGCCGCGCCGAAGGGGACGGGATTCGCTGCATCTATCACGGCTGGAAGTTCGACGCCGAGGGCAAGTGCCTCGACATGCCGAACCTGCCGGCCGACCAGCAGTTCGCCGACAGCGTGCATGCTGCGGCCTACAAGGTCGCCGAGCGCGGCGGCCTCGTCTGGACCTACATGGGCGCGCGCGCCGAGCCGCCGCCGCTGGCCGACATCGAGAGCCTGGCGCTGCCCGAGCATGAGAGGGTGACCCGCGTCCATCAGCGCCAATGCAACTGGCTGCAGGCGCTCGAAGGCGACATCGACACCTCGCATTTCAGCTTCTTGCATCTCGGCAAGGTCGAGGCAGACGAGATCGCGGCCGACAGCCTGCACCGGTTCAACCTGACTGATCGCGCGCCGCGCTATCACGTCAAGGACACCGACTGGGGTACGATGTACACGGCCTATCGGCCGGCCGGAACCGGGCAGGTCTATCATCGCTTCTCACACTTCATCTTCCCGTTCGTCACCTTGCCTCCCGACGGCACCTTCGCCGATCACGTCCAGGCCGGTGTATGGGTGCCGATGGACGATACCCACACCATGGTCTTCACATTCTTCTGGACCGAGCGGAGCATCTCGCTGCGGCTCCTGAAGGACGGCAGCCCGATCCCGGGCTCGGTATCGCCGATGGAGTACCTGCCCAACGGCAACGGCTGGCACGAGCGCTGGCGGCTGAAGGCGAACCTCGACAACGACTATTTGATTGATCGAGCGATGCAGGAGGGCGGCACCTTCAGCGGCATCGAGGGCCTGGTGGCGCAGGACCAGGCGGTGACTGAAAGCATGGGCGACGTGGTCGATCGCTCGCGCGAGCACCTGGCGCCGAGCGATCGCATGATCACGCTGACGCGCCGCCGCCTGCTGAACGCGGCACGCGCCTGGCGCGAGCAGGGCACCGTGCCGCCCGGTGTCGATCAGCCGGAGGTGTTCCGGCGCGCCCGTGCCGGCGCCTTCCTTGCACCCGAGGGCCAGGATTGGCACGAAGCCTATCTCGAGAACCTTGAACGGGTCGTCGGCCCATCGTGGCCGCGCGCAGCGGAGTAGAGCATGCGTCGAAGGGCAATCCTCGCAGCGGGTCTTGCCAGCTTGCTCGCGGGACCGGCATGGGCGGCCGACTGGCCGGAGCGGCCGGTCAAGATCGTGGTGCCCTACGCGCCGGGCGGGCCGGTCGACCTGGTCGCGCGGCTCGTCGGCGACAAGCTCGCAGCCAAGTTCGGCCAGAGCTTCGTGATCGACAACAAACCTGGCGCCAACGGCGCGATCGGCGTGCAGGCGGTGATGGCCGCGCCGGCCGACGGCTACACGCTGCTGATGCACGGCAGCGCCGGCACGACCATCTATCCGGCGGTGATGCGGCAGCCGGCGTTCGACACGTTGCGTGATCTCGCGCCGATCACGCTGGTGGTCTATTTCGACCTGATCCTGTGCGCCAATCCCGACCGGCCGTTCAGGACGGTCAAGGACTACGTCGCCTATGCCAAGGCCAACCCCGGCAAGCTGAGCTACGGCAGCGCCGGGGTGGGCGCCATGAACCATGTCGGCACCGAATGGTTCAAGATGATGAGCGGCATCGACATCGTGCACGTGCCCTATCGCGGCGATGCGCCGGTCGCGACCGACGTGGCGAGCGGCACCCTAGCCGTTGCCTTCATCAGCTCCAACGTCGCCATACCGCTGATCCAGGCCGGCAAGCTGCGCGCGCTGGCGGTGCCGAGCCGCCAGCGCATGGCGGTCCTGCCCGATGTGCCGACCATGGCCGAGGCGGGCTATCCCGAGTTCGACCTCCAGCCGTGGACCGGCTTGTTCGGGCCGGCACAGCTCGACAAGGCGATCGTGGCGTCACTCTCGGCAGCGTTGAAGGAGATCCTTGCCCAGCCCGATGTCGCCGAGCGGCTCGCCGGCCTCGGCATGAGCCCGGCCTTCACCACCCCCGATGAGTACACCGCCATGATCCGCAAGGGCATGGCGCTGTGGAAGGACGTCGCGGCCAAGGCGGAGGTCGTCGTCGAGTGAAGCCGCGACTCGCCTTCATCCGACGCGCCTACCTGCCGGTGGTCGAGCGCGCGCGGCAGCTGTTCGATGTCGCCTACGAAGACCGCCAGCTTCCCCCGGACGAAGCCTTGGCACTGGTCAAGGCGCACCAGGCCGACGCCATTTTCTTCACCTCGACCTTCAAGTTCGATGCGGCGTTCATCGCCGCGCTGCCGACCCAGGTGAAGGTGGCCGGACGTGGCGGCAGCGCGGGCGCGCGGGCTGATCCTCACCTATGCGCCGGACATCGCCACTGGCTGCGTCGCCGATCTCGCCTTCGGTCTGGTGATCGGCGCGGCGCGCGGCTTCGGCCAGCATGCCCGCATCATGCGCGAGCGCCGCTGGGTGACGCGGACGATGGGCGAGGGGCTCGGCACGCGGGTCTGGGGCAAGACCATGGGCGTGATCGGCTTTGGCCGGATCGGCCGGGCTTTCGCCCATCGCGCCCGCGGCTTCGGCATGTGCGTCGTCTATCACGATCTGCGCCGCGCCGCCGACCAGATCGAGCACGGTGCGGTGTTCTATCGCGACCTCGCGGAGATGCTGCCGCGCTGCGACTTCGTCAGCCTGCACACGCCACTCAACGCTTCGACGCGCCACATCCTCGGTCGCGAGGCGCTCGCGCTGCTGCCGCGCGGCGCCATCGTGGTGAACAGCGCGCGCGGCGGGCTGATCGACGAGGCGGCCCTGATCGAGTTGCTGGAGTCGGGCCATCTCGGCGGCGCTGGGCTCGACGTCTTCGAGCAGGAGCCCGACTTCGACCCGCGCCTGGCCGGGCTCGACAACGTGTTCCTGACGCCGCACGTCAACAGCGCGACGCGCGAGACGCGGCTGGCGCTGGGTTATGCCTGCCTCGAGGATATCGCGGCGGTCCTGGCGGGACGCCCGCCGTTGCGCCCGGCCAGCGAGGGCATCGACCATCTCACCCTGCGCCGGCGCGGGCCGGCTTGAAGGACTACCAGTGCAGGCGACTGCGGCCGATCGCCATCGACACCGCAGCCTGGCTGGGCTCGACCACCGGCAGGCCGACATGGCGCTGCAGCCGGTCGCGATAGCGCGCCATGCCGGCGCAGCCCATGATCAGCACGTCGGCGCCGTCGTGGTCGCGCAGTTCGGCGGCGACCTCGGCCATGCGGCTGAAGGTGCGCGTCTCGTCGGCGAGCTCGACCACGCCCAGGCCGATCGCGCGGTCGCCGGCCATGCGGTCGGCGACGCCCATCTGGCCGACATAGCGCAGATGGCGCGGGATGGACTTCTTCAGGATCGAGATCACGCCGAAGCGCTGGCCGAGCGTCATCGCGGCCAGGATGCCGCACTCGGCGATG
The DNA here is from genome assembly GCA_005884705.1 of Alphaproteobacteria bacterium. Taxonomy (GTDB): domain Bacteria; phylum Pseudomonadota; class Alphaproteobacteria; order Reyranellales; family Reyranellaceae; genus Reyranella. The sequence goes on along the minus strand of VBAF01000153.1, from coordinate 2,805 downwards.
CCCAGCACCGGCTTGGTCGTGATCTCGCGGGCGGCATGCAGGCCGGGATCGGAGTAGCAGGCGATCACGAAGGCCGAGCAGTCGTTGTCGCGGCTCTTCACCGCAGCGCTGATCGGCGCCACGACGCTCTCGACATGCGCCTGCGTCTCGATGCCGGGCGGGCCTTCCTTCAAGGTCACGCATTCGATCTCGGGACCGCCCGGCATGCGCAGCGGCTCCATGGCGCGGTCGATGCCGTCGGTGACGGCCTGCGTCGAATTGGGATTGATCACCAGGATGCGTTCGGAGGAGGCGGCCATGCCGCAAGGATGGCCTCTAAATTGCTATTCAACAACGGCTGATCTAACGTCCGCGGCTGGGGATCGATGAGGAAGGTATCCACATGAAACGACATTTCGCCGCGCTGGCCGCGGCCGTTCTGCTCTGCGCGCCGCAGGCGTTGGCGCAGGACAAGCAACCGCCGTTGCGCACCGGGGTCGACGGTACGTTCGCCCCGCACGCCTTCCCCAAGCCGGGCGGCGGTACCCAGGGATTCCAGATCGATCTCTTCACCGAGGTCGCCAAGCGCATGAAGCGCGAGATCACCATCGACTCGGTGAGCTTCTCGACCCTGATCCCGGGCATGCAGTCGGGCCGCTACGACTTCGTGGCGGCGCCGACCACCGTCACCAAGGAGCGCGCCGAGCAAATGCTCTTCACGGCCGGCTATCTTTGGACCTACTACCAGTTCGGCATCAAGAAGGGCAGCGCACCGCTCAAGGGCTGGCAGGATCTCAAGGGCAAGGCGGTCGCCGTGAACAAGGGCACGCCCTACGAAACCGTGAGCAAGGCGAAGGGTCAGGAGTTCGGCTTCGAGGTTCAGGCCTACGATAACCAGCCCGACGCCATCCAGGCGGTGCTGTCCGGCCGAGCCTATGCCACGATCGTCGGCAACACTTCGGTACTCTATGCGGCCAAGCAAAATCCCATGTTCGTGGCCGACCTGGCCTTGAAGAACGAGCGCCTGCACTGGTCGGCGCCGGTTCCCAAGGACAAGCCCCAGCTCCGGGCGCAGCTTCAGGACGCGCTCGACTGCATGAAGAAGGACGGCACCCTGCCGAAGCTCTCGGAGAAGTGGTTCGGCTTTGCGCCGGACGCCGATGCCCTCGAACGCGTGATCACGCCTGGCTACGGCGTTCCCGGCATGCCGGGCTACGATCCGACGCCGCACGAGCTGCATTGCGGGTGATGCCGCCGATCGTCTCGGCCAAGGCCATCCACAAGCATTTCGGCACCCTTCATGTCCTGAAGGGTGTCGACCTCGACGTCGCCGAGCGCGAGCTGGTTTTCGTGATCGGCCCCTCGGGGTCGGGCAAGTCGACCCTGTTGCGCTGCCTCAACCGGCTCGAGGAGCCGAGCGCGGGCAGCATCGTGGTCGACGGCATCGACATGCTGAGCCCGCGCACCGACATCAACCATGCCCGCCAGCGCATCGGCATGGTGTTCCAGTCCTTCAATCTCTATCCGCACATGACGGCGCTCGGCAACGTGACGCTGGCTCTGCGCAAGGTGGCGGACAAGTCGCGCGTCGAGGCCGACACGATCGGCCGCGCGGCGCTCGAGCGGGTGGGGCTCGCCGATCGCGCGCATCACCGGCCGGCCGAGCTGTCGGGCGGCCAGCAGCAGCGGGTCGCCATCGCGCGCGCGATCGCGCTCGAGCCGCGGGTGATGCTGTTCGACGAGCCAACCTCGGCGCTCGATCCGGAGCTGGTGGGTTCGGTGCTGGCGGTCATGCGCAGCCTGCGCGAATCGGGCATGACCATGATCGTGGTCAGCCACGAGATGGGCTTCGCGCGCGCCGCCGCCGACCGCGTGGTGTTCATGGACGACGGCCAGATCGTCGAGCAGGGGCCGCCGCTGAAGATCTTCGAGAGCCCGCAGCACGAGCGCACGCGGGCGTTCATCGGGCAGATCCAGAGGCATTGATCATGGTCTTGCCGGACCGCGGGCCTCCCGGCCCGCATCAAGATCATGAGCGGGCCTGGAGACCCGCGATCCAGCCATGAACCGCTGGGACAAGTTCCTCGACACGTTCTTCAATGCCAAGGTGATGGCGAAGTACCTGCCCGACATCCTGTCGGGTGTCGTGCTTACCATCGAGCTCGCGCTGGCGATCATCGTCACGGGCCTGCTGGCGGGCCTGTTCCTGGCGCTGGTGCGCAGCCTCGGCATCCGACCGCTGAACTGGCTGATCATCTTCGTCGTCGACCTGTTCCGCTCGCTGCCGCCGCTGGTCGTGATCGTGCTGGTGTATTTCGGGCTGCCGTCGGCCGGGCTCGCCCCGTCCGCCTTCGTCTCGACCTGGCTGTCGCTCGCTTTCGTGCTGATGGCCTTCGCCGAGGAGATCTTCTGGGCCGGCATCACCGCGACCGCCAAGGGCCAGTGGGAGGCTTCGCGGTCGACCGGCCTGTCGTTCGTCCAGACGCTGCTCTACGTGATCCTGCCGCAGGCCTTGCGGCTCACCATCGCGCCGCTCACCAACCGCACCATCGCCATCACCAAGGGCACGGCGCTCGGCACCGTGGTGGCGCTGCACGAGATCCTCGGCATGGCTTCCTCGGCGGTGTCCAATTCCTACAATCCCTCGCCGCTGATGATGGGGGCGGCGGCCTACCTCGTCCTGTTCCTGCCGGTCGTCGTGGCGGCGCGGTGGGTCGAAACCAAGTTCGCATGGAAGAGATAGTCCAGTCCTTCTTCAACGGCGAGATCGCCGCGGCCGCCCTGCCGATCGTGTTGCAGGGATTGCTGAACACGATCCTGCTGTCG
>VBAF01000152.1 GCA_005884705.1 Alphaproteobacteria bacterium | reverse complement strand
GCCTGCCAGCTCTTGCCGCCATCCTGGGTGCCGAAGATCTCGCCGTCGTAGCGGGCGCCGAGATAGACCTGGTTGGGGTCGGAATGATGCAGCGCGACCGACATGATGGTGCCGTGCACCTGGACCTTGTCGAAGCGCTGCCAGCTCTTGCCATTGTCCTGGCTGCGGTAGAGCGCGCCGTCGTGGCTCGAAGCCGCGACCGACAGCGCCGCATAGAGCGTGTTGCGCTCGGCCGTCGAGACCTTGATGTCGCGCCCGTAGGTGACCGGCGAGAAGCGCTTGATCTCCATGTCTTCCCAGGTCTGGCCATGGTCGGTGGTGCGGAACAGCCCCATGCGCAGGGCGAGGATCGGCGAATCGGGATCGGCCGGGTTGATGGTCACCGCGTGGCCGTCGAGCATGCCCTCGGCGGTGGTGTCGCTCACGAGCTGGCTCTTGAGATGCGGCCGCTCGGCGAGCTTGATCAGCCCGGCGCTGCAGTCGGTCCAGCTCTCGCCGCCGTCGGTGCTGCGCATCACGCCGTTGATCTCGAGCGCGGCGTAGATCTCCTCCGGCTTCTTCGGGTTCTGCGCAAAGCGCATCACCCGCGAGGCGAAGGGGCCCTTGCAATGCGCGCCGACCTTGGGCGTCGCCAGCTTGCGCCAGCTCTCGCCGCCGTCCTCGCTGCGATAGACCTCAATCGGCGAGGCGCCGGCCAGCATCTTCTTCGGATCGCGCCTGTCGACCATGAACGACCAGACCTGCGTCTTGTCGGGAAAGGCCGTGCGCTTGAACGTGCCGCCGCGATCGGTGCTGCGCCACACGCCGTCATTGGTGCCGGCGAACACGACCTCCGGATTATCGGGCTTCACGAAGACCGTGTAGGCCTCGAGATTGCCCAGCACGTGCTTCCACTCTCCACCTTTGGCGGCGCGCTGGAAGACACCGGACTTGCCGGTGTGATCGGGCTTGCCGAAATAGCCGGCGACGCCGGCGTAGATGTTCGACCCATCGGGCATGGCAGACCTCCGTCAGTTCTTCTTGGCGACCATCGGGCAGTTGCCCTGATCCATTGGCCGGAACGCCTCGTCGGCCGGGATCGTGGCGAGCTGCTTGTAGTAGTCCCACGGACCCTTGGACTCGGCCGGCGTCTTCACTTCGAACAGGTACATGTCGTGCATCTTGCGGCCGTCGGGGCGGATCCAGCTCTTGCCGAAGATCGGATCGTCCCACTTGGTCGCCTTGAGCTGCGCCATCACCTTGTCAGGATCGTCGGTGCCCGCAGCCTTCACCGCATTCAGATAGCCGAGTGCTGCCGAGTAGAAACCAGCTTGGATCATGGTCGGCATGCGGTTCTTGAATTTCTCGGCGAAGCGCTTGGCGAAAGCGCGGGTCCGGTCGTTCTGGTCCCAGTAGTAGGCCTCGGTGAACTGCAGCCCCTGCGCCCGCTCCAACCCCAGCGAGTGAATGTCGGAAACGAACACCAGCAGCCCGGCGAGCTTCTGGCCGCCTTTGAGTATCCCGAACTCACCCGCCTGCTTGATCGAGTTGATCGTGTCACCGCCGGCATTGGCCAGCCCGATGATCTGCGCCTTGGAGGCCTGCGCCTGCAGCAGGAAGGAGGAGAAGTCCGAGGTGTTGAGCGGATGCTTCACCTCGCCAACCACCTTGCCACCAGCCTTGGTGACGACCGCGGCGACGTCGCGCTGCAGCGCGTAGCCGAAAGCGTAGTCGACGGTCAGGAAGAACCAATCCTTGCCTCCCGCCTTGACCACCGCCGAACCGGTGCTGTTGGCCAGCGCCGCGGTGTCGTACACCCAGTGCACGGTATAAGGGTTGCAGAGTTTGCCGGTGATATCGGAAGAGGCGGGATCGGTCGCGAGGTAAACGCGCTTCTTGTCGTTGGCGACGCCCATGATCGCGATCGACGACGACGAGGCGCCGGCGCCCAGGATCACGTCGACCTTCTCGGCGTCGTACCAGCGGCTCGCCAGCGAGGCGGCAACGTCGGGCTTGTTCTGGATGTCGCCGGACACCATCTCGATCTTCTTGCCGAGCACCGAGCCGCCGAAATCGGCGATCGCCATCTCGACCGCGGCCACCGCGCCCGGTCCGTTAATGTCGGAGTAGAGGCTCGCCATGTCGGTGGCGACGCCGATCTTGACCGAGTCGTTGGAGAGCTGCGCCGACGAAGGCGCGGCCCAGACGGCCAGCAGAAACGGGACCAGGCTCAGCACACCACGCTTCATCGTTTCGCTCCCATGGGCTTTCTTGTTGTCTCGACCCTAGCAAGGTGCTGGCATGCCCGCAAAGCGGGAGTGAAGCCATGCAAGAGACCATCCAGGACATCGCCACCAAGGACGGGGCGATGGAGACCTTCATCTGCCACCCGGACCGTGGTGCGCACCCCCCGGTCCTGTTCCTGATGGACGCGCCCGGCATCCGCGCCGAGCTCTACGACATGGCACGGCGGCTGGCGTCCGTCGGCTACTACGTGATGCTGCCCAACCTTTATTACCGCGCCGGCAAGGACACGAAATACGGGCCCGATGTGCTGGAAAAGGGCAGCGCGGAGCAGGCTCGCATGCGGGCCGTCCGGACAAAGATGACGATCCCACCGGTGATGGATGACGTGGCCGCCATGATTGCGCATGCCGATACGCAGAAGGCGGCGAAGCAGGGCGCGGTCGGCACCCACGGCTATTGCATGAGCGGGCCGTACTCGCTGGCCGCCGCGGCGCGCTATCCCGACCGGATCGCCGCAGCCGCATCGTTCTACGGCACGTGGCTGGTGAGCGACGCGGTCGAGAGCCCGCATCTGACGCTCGGCAAGGCCAAGGCCGAGCTCTACATCTCCTGTGCCGAGCATGACGAGCTTGCACCGCCGGACATGGTCAAGGTGCTGAAGGCGCTGTTCGACAAGTCCGGCAACGACGGCGAGCTCGAGATCCAGATGGGCGTGCACCACGGCTTCGCTTTCCCCGAGCGCTGGTGCTACGACAAGCCGGCCGCCGAGCGCCATTGGGAGCGCCTGATCGCGCTCTACCGGCGGCGGCTCGGCTGAGCACGGCCGCCGCGTCGAACGGCTCGACCGTCAGCTCGCCCTTCATGTGCAGGCCGCGATAGTAGAGCCGGATCATCGCGACATCGTCTCTTGCCCGGTAGTCGTCGAAAGCGAGCTTGCGGCGGGCGCGGTCCTTGCGGCCGCGATCGGCCATGTTGTTGGCGTGGCTGTCGAGGAACAGATGCTCGGGATTGACGCAGCGCCGCTCGTCACAGCGATGGCAGACATCCATGCGCGGCGGGATCGGTCCGTGCCGCAGGCTCCAGGCGAGGCGATGCGCCCGCTGCGAGCGACAGCGCACGGTGAGCGTGCCGTAGCCGCCGTCATTGCAGGCGCCTTGCCAGAGATGGCAGCCGGAGATCGGATCGACGTTGGTGTAGTGGGCAAGCCGCCGCTCGATGGTCCAGCTCGGGCGGCAGTGCAGGCGAGGCTTCTTCATGCGACGCAGAATACGTGCCGCTCCGCGGGTCACCTATTACGGGCAATGGCCGCAATTTTTCGGCAGGAAAATCAGGCCTCGATTCGCCTTCCATTGCCCATAATGCGACTCGCGACCGAAGGCTTATCCACAGGGTTTCTCGGTAGTGACGGCGATGGGATTTTTCGCCGCCCGGAGGGCCGGGTCGACCTGGAATTGCGGGACGGTCTGGGCAGATTATCGGCGCTGTGCTTGGCACGTGCCGAAGCTCAAATCCATCAGGGTCACGGCACGGCCGTCGTTGCTCGAGACATAGAGGTGCTTGGGCAGCATGAAGCCCGTCACGTCCTGGTACTCGATGCGCAATTGCAGGCTGGCGGCCGGGCCGGTCGGCAGCTGACGGTACTGGCCCTGAACGGCGGTCAGCAAAAGGCCCTTGGGCGACTTGATGAATTGCGGCTGGATCACACTGTCGAACGAGGCGGTGACCAGGTGCATCAGGTCGATCGTGAGGTCCTTGCGCATCACCAGCCCGATGCGCAGCGAGCCTTCCTTGTAGTCGACGTTCCACAGGTCGTGCGCTTCGACCACCTCGGCGGTGGCTGGCGGGATCGGCGAGGTGGCCACGAACGGGGCCCAGGTGTCGAAGAAGCCGCTGAGCGTCTTCTCGACCCCGGACGTCACCAGCTTGAGGCCTTCGGCTTCCTTTTCGCTGGTGGACGGCGGTTCGGTATGCATGACCTTGGCGCGCTGCCCCGGCGTCACCTCGACGCCGAAGGTGAGGGCGCTCAGCACCTTGTAGGTCTTTTCGGCAGCGACCGGATCGGTGCGCCGCCGCGCGGCCAATGCGGCATCCCAGTTGGGTGTCGCCAGGCAGCTGAAGCTCGCGAGCCCCTCGCGGCGCAAGCTATAATAGGCCGCGCGCGCCGCATCGAGCGTCTCCTTGCCATCCGCTAGCGCCTCGCCTGCCAGCAGCGGCAGCAGGCCGAGGACGAGGCCCAGCAGCCGCTTCACGTCAGGAAGCGGCAACCGCGGCCCTGGTCTTGCGCTTGCCGACCTGCCAGTCGTTCAGGATTTCGCGGGCGTGGTTCTTGCTCGCGTCCATGTCGGCCTCGCGCCCGGGCACCTTGGCGGTGAGCTCGATGACGTAGCCGTTGGGATCGCGGAAGTAGATC
>VBAF01000151.1 GCA_005884705.1 Alphaproteobacteria bacterium | reverse complement strand
CGACATGATCCATGCCTCGCGCAAGAAGCGCATCGCCAAGGGCTCGGGCGTGCAGGTCCAGGACGTCAACAAGCTGCTCAAGCAGCACGCCGACATGCTCAAGATGATGAAACGCGTGAACAAGCTCGGAGAAAAAGGATTCATGCGCAGCCTCGGAGGCATGACGCCTCCGCCTGGCTTCCCGCGCTGAAATTAGAAGGAGACAGAATGCTCGCCATCCGCATGACCCGTCACGGCACCAAGAAGCGGCCGTTCTTCCACATCGTGGTCGCCGATTCGCGCAGCCCGCGCGACGGCCGCTTCATCGAGAAGCTCGGCACCTACAACCCGCTGCTGCCGCGCGAGCACGCCCAGCGCATCACGCTCGACAAGGAGCGCATCGCGCACTGGCTCAAGGTCGGCGCCCAGCCGTCGGACCGCGTCGCCAAGTTCCTGGCGCAGGCCGAGATGATGAAGCCGCGCGAGCGCCGCGAGCAGACCAAGAAGAGCCAGCCGCGCGCCAAGGCGCAGGAGCGCCTGAAGGCTGCCGCGGCCTCGGCCGTGGCCGCGGGCGAAGCCGCCGAGAAGCCGGCGGCGGAGGCTGCAGCTACCTGATGAGCGGGGACCGCGTCCTGCTGGGCGTCGTCGCGGCGCCGCACGGGGTGCGCGGTCTGGTGCGCATCAAGAGCTTCACCGGAGATCCGATGTCGGTCGCCGCCTACGGCCCGTTGTCGGATGAATCGGGGAAGAAGGAATACCGGGTCGAGGCCCTCAGCGCCGCACGCGGCGCGGTCCTCGCCCGGATCGAAGGCGTAGCCGATCGCACGGCGGCCGAGGCATTGCGCGGATTGCGGCTCTACGTCGAGCGCGAGCGCCTGCCGCAGGCGGGCGAGCGGGAGTGGTACGAGGCCGACCTGGTCGGCCTCGCGGCAGTCGGCACGGATGGCCGGAATTGGGGCAAGGTTGTCGCCTTCCACGATTTCGGCGCCGGGTCGGTGATGGAACTGTCGGCCGGGGTGATGCTGCCCTTCACCGACGAGGCGGTGCCCGAGATCGACGTCGAGGGCGGCAAGGTTGTGGTCGATCCGCCGGCGGGCGTGCTGGCGGGCGGCAAGGAGAAGGAGGCGGAGACCTAACGTGTGGCGCCCCCAATGTGGATAGCCATGGCGCTGACGCTCTTCCCGGAGATGTTTCCGGGCCCGCTGGGCGAGAGCCTGGCCGGCAAGGCATTGAAGGACGGAACGTGGGCGCTCGAGGCGGTCGATATCCGGCGGTTCGCCAAGGATCGTCATGGCACGGTCGACGACGCGCCGTTCGGCGGCGGCGCCGGCATGGTGATGAAGCCCGACGTGCTGTCGGATGCGATCGAGGCGGTGTCCCCAAAGCCGGGGGGGCCGCAGGTGCCGAGGCTGTTGATGTCGCCGCGCGGCGCGCCGTTCAGCCAGGCGCGGGCGCGGCAGCTGGCGGAAGGACCGGGCGTTCTGCTGGTCTGCGGTCGCTTCGAGGGCGTCGACGAGCGGGTGATCGAGGCGCACGCGTTGGAAGAGGTTTCGGTCGGCGATTTCGTGCTTTCGGGTGGCGAGATCGCGGCCATGGCGGTGATGGATTGTTGCGTGCGGCTGCTGCCCGGCGTGATGGGCACGGCCCAGTCGGGAGACGAGGAGAGTTTCGAGGACGGATTGCTGGAGTATCCGCATTACACGAGGCCGGCGGCGTGGGCCGGCCCGGACGGGATCGAGCGGCGCGTGCCGGAGATCCTGGTCTCGGGCCACCACGGCAAGGTCGCCGAATGGCGGATGCGGCAGCGCGAAGAGATCACGCGGCTCAGACGGCCCGATCTGTGGGGCCGCCGGACCGCGAAGAGAAACGAAGAGAAATGACGAAAGGATGGATGCGATGAACATTCTCGATGCGATCGGCCAGACGACGATCGACAAGGTGGAGAGCGAGCGGCCAGTGCCGCGCTTCGAGCCGGGCGACACGCTGCGCGTGCACGTCAAGGTGCAGGAGGGCAATCGCGAGCGCCTCCAGGTCTACGAGGGCCAGTGCATCGCCCGCAAGAACGCCGGCGTGAACTCCAACTTCACCGTGCGCAAGATCAGCTTCGACGAGGGTGTCGAGCGCGTGTTCCCGCTCTACAGCCCGAACATCTGGGAGATCGAGGTCGTCCGGAAGGGCATCGTGCGCCGCGCCAAGCTCTATTACCTGCGCAACCTGCGCGGCAAGGCGAGCCGCATCGCTGAGGACACCGAGGCCCAGCGCGAGTTGATCGCGGTGCAGGCCGAGGAGGCCGCCAAGCGGCCGCGGCGCGAGAAGCTCAAGAAGGAAAAGCCCAAGGAAGAGAAGGCCACCCGCGCCGCCAAGGGCGGCGGCAAGAAGTAGGCGCACCATGGCCTTCAAGAAGAAGTCCGCCACGCCGCCGGCGCCTCCGCCGGCGCCGCGCACCCTGTTCGAGAAGATCTGGGACCACCATGTCGTCAGCAAGCAGGATGACGGCACCTGCGTGATCTACATCGACCGTCACCTCGTGCACGAGGTGACCAGCCCGCAGGCCTTCGAGGGCCTGCGCCTGGCCAACCGGCCGGTGCGCCGTCCCGACGCCACGGTCGCCGTGGCCGACCACAACACGCCGACCACCGCCGGCGCGATGGACGAGGAATCGCGCATCCAGGTCGAGACGCTGGAGAAGAACGTCGCCGACTTCGGTGTGCCGTACTTCGCCCTCGACGATGCGCGCCGCGGCATCGTGCATGTGATCGGGCCCGAGCAGGGCCTCACCCTGCCGGGCATGACGATCGTGTGCGGCGACAGCCACACCTCGACGCACGGCGCGTTCGGTGCCCTCGCCTTCGGCATCGGCACCTCCGAGGTCGAGCATGTGCTGGCGACGCAAACCGTGATCCAGCGGCCGGCCAAGAACATGCGCGTGAACGTCGAAGGCACCCTGCCGCTCGGCGTCACCGCCAAGGACGTGATCCTGGCGATCATCGGCCGGCTCGGCACCGCGGGCGGCACCGGCTATGTGATCGAGTATGCCGGCCGCGCCATCCGCGAGATGACGATGGAAGGCCGCATGACGGTCTGCAACATGTCGATCGAGGCAGGCGCGCGCGCCGGCCTGATCGCGCCGGACGAGACGACCTTCAAGTACCTGCACGGCCGGCCTTACGCGCCCCAGGGCGGCGCCTGGGATCTCGCCCTGAGCCAGTGGCGGCGCCTGCCGTCCGACAAGGGCGCGCACTTCGACAGCCAGCTCGACCTCAACGCCGCGGACATCCCGCCGATGGT
>VBAF01000150.1 GCA_005884705.1 Alphaproteobacteria bacterium | reverse complement strand
TGCAGCGCGGTGTAGCTGCCCTGCCAGGTGTCACCGCCGTCGAGCAGCAGAACCTTGTCGCCGCGCTCGGCCCGGATCGCCTTGATCAGGGTCGCCATCCGGTCGAGCCCGCCAATCCGGCCGTAGGTGCGCGCCAGTCCCTCGAAATCGGTGCAGGCCAGCGCATAGGCCTCGACGCTGCCGCGGCCGAGCTTGTAGGCCTCCAGGAGTTTCTCGCCCACCAGATGCGGCGGCAGCCCGCGACCGGCGCCGACCCCGATGTTCACCGACGGCTCGCGGAAATAGAGCGGCATGAGCTGCGCATGCAGGTCGGTGAAGTTGAGCAGCGTGACCTGGCCGGTCGCCCTGAAGCGCAGCAGGTCGGCTTGGGTCGGCGTGCCGCGCTGGCCGAACGCCGCGCGGCCGCCCAGCGCCGCCGTCGCGGCCGCGACCTGCAGGAGCGCGCGGCGGCCGAGAGTCACGTCACCTCGATCTTGCTCTCGGCGCTCCAGCTCTGCTTGTTGTCGTCAGTCCAGGTGAACTTGAGCGTGCCCGACTCATCGACCTTCAGGAAGAAGGCGAGATAGGGATTGGCCGACACCGCGGGCTCGAGCCTGGCGTTGAGCACCGGCTTGTCGTTGTAGGTCACGGCCAGCGCATTCACGATCAGCCGCGGCACCAGCTTTCCGTCGGAGTCCTTGCGCAGGCCGGTCTCCATTGGATGGGTGATCAGCGTCTTGATCTCGACCACCTCGCCTTTCTTGGCGGAGGTCGGCACGCGCAGGCGCGGCTTGATGTCGTCAGCCATCTTTTCCTCCTCAGCCGCCGCAGCCGCCGATGGTTACCTTGATCTCGCGGCTCGCCGTGAACAGCGTGCCGTCGTTCATCTCGGCCACGGCAACCAGCTTCTGGGTCTGCTGCAGGCGGACCCGCAGCGAGACCTCGGCCTTGCCGGAAAGCGGCGTGAACTCGTAGACCGCGACGCCCGGATTGGGGTTGCCATCAGCGGCGATGTAGATCGCCTTGACCCAGGTCTTGTCGCTCATCTCGCTGTCGACCGAGACGGTGAGCGGCACGGCGTTGCCGTTCTCGGCGATCTCCGGCGCCTTCAGGCTCACCTTGCCGTCCTTCGGCGCGCCCTTGGCATGGCCGGCGAGCCAGTCCTTGGCCTGGTCGGTCGTGGCGAAGGCGTGGCGCGCCACCAGCGCGCCGGCCAATGCCATCAAGGGGGCCGCCAATGCTGTTCGTCGTGTCAGTCTCGAAACCATCGTTCCCCTTAGTGCCGGATGTTCGGCGCGGTCAATTTCTGCCCTTCGTTCATCTTGCGCAGATAGAGTTCGAGCTCGCCATATTCAACCGCATCGGGCGGCAGCTCGTTGGCCCGCACCTGGACGTTGCACCATTGGAAGCGCTTGCGGATGTCCCAGACCTCGTTGCGGCTGGTCCGCCACAGCGGGAAATGGTCGAACTGGCCCTTGGGCTCGCCCAGCCACTGGCCGCGGATCCACTTGTTGGCCGCCTGGCCGTGGCAGTCGGTGCAGGCGAAGTCGAACTGGCCGAGCTTGACGTCGGCGAGCTTGACGCCGCGCTCGTAGGCCGCCTTCGCGTCGGGCGAGGAGAGGTCAACCTTGATCGCCTCGCCGTTGGCCAGGCTGTGCAGGTAGATCGACAGGTCGGTGTTGGCCTGCGACTGCATCAGCCAGTCCTTGCCGGCGGCCGCCTTGGCATGGCGGGCGATGAACTCCTCGGCGCCCAGCACCTTCTTCAGGCGCGGCTCCCACTTCGGCATCTCGACCGCCCAGCGCTTGAACGTCGTCTGCGGCGTGGCGTGGCAGGCGACGCAATTCTGCCGGAACAGCGTCGCGCCGGCGTCGATGCGCTCGGCGGCGGGATTGACGAACGGATCGAGCGCATCGCGATCCTCGACCGGCTGCGGCCGCTTCTCCGGATCGTCGAGCGGGTTGGCGAACTTGGCCGGCGTCTTCAGCGTCTTGAGGAAGGCCACGATGTCCTTGATCTCGGCCTCGCTGTAGAAGCCGTGCCGGCCCCACGGCGGCATCACCGATTTCGGGTTGTAGACCCGCCCATCGTAGACATAGTTGTAGAGCCACTGGTCGGTGCGGCCGGCCTTGCCGATCTCCGACAAGTCGGGCCCGACATTGCCCGGCGTCTCGAGCGTCTTCGGTCCCATGACATGACAGGCCAGGCACCCGCCGCCGCGGTTGCGGTCGAAGGCGAGCTGCTGGCCCTTGGCCGGATCGCCGGCCACCTCCTTGATCGCGATCTCGCCGCCATGGGTTGGCGTGGCGTGCGGATTGGCGAGCGTGTTGTAGGTATCCCAGCGTGTCTTGTTCCAGCCGGGATAGCGCTGCCACGGCGCGACCGCCGCCGAGCCCTCCAGCGCCAGCGGCGCCTCGGCCCAGGCCGCGTCGCTTTCTTGAGAAACGCGATCATGTCCTGCTGCTGGGCCTCCTGCTTGAGCCCGATATAGACCATCTTGGTGCCCGGCACCTTGGCCTTCGGATCCTTGAGGTAGTCGGCGAGCACTTTGGCGTCCCACGCGATGCCGGAAGTCTTCATCGCATCGGACGAGGCGAAGCCGCCGCCGCTGCCCGCCTTTCGGCCGAACAGGCCGTGCAGGTTGGGGCCGGCCGGGCTGGCGCCGTCCTTTTCCAGTGTGTGGCAGGCCTTGCACTGCTGGTTGAACAGCCGTTCACCGCGCGCCTCGTCGCCTTCGGCCATCGCCGAGGCTGTGACCATCATGGCGGCAACCGACAGCACGGCTGCAAACGTTGTTCTCATGACTATTTTCCTACTATGTGAGGGGGAGATTGCTGACGTTTCGCCGCGATTCAAGTGGTAGATTGTCGGGCATGCGCAAGCTTTTTTGCCTCGCCCTGCTGCTCGCCGCTGGCGGTGCGCCGGCGCATGCCGAACCGGTGCAGATCAAGCCGAGCCTGCTGCGGCTGAACGGCAATCTCGAATTGCCACCGGGCAAGACGGCGAGCGACGGGCTGGTCGTGATGGTGCACGGCACGCTCTCCTGGCACGGCCAGGAGACCATCGCGGCGCTGCAGAAGAACCTCAAGGCACGCGGACTCGGATCGCTCGCGGTCACGCTGTCGCTCGGGGTCGACGATCGTCAACGCACGCGGCGCTGCGACGTGGTGCACGACTATGCGCTGGCCGGCGCCAAGCGCGAGGTCGGGCTGTGGCTGGAATGGCTCAAGGGCCAGAAGGCCCAGCATGTCGACCTGCTCGGCTTCTCGCGCGGCGGTGCGCAGGTCGCGGCCTTTGCGCCGGAGTTCCACGACGTGCGCAAGGTGGTGCTGCTCGCTCCCGCCTTTGCCACCTCGGTCGAGCAGGCTGAGATCTACAAGCGATCGTTCGGCCACGATCTCGCACCGGAGATCGAGAAAGCGCGCGAGAATCCGCTGCAGAAGCGCACCGTCGATTTCCTGACCTGCAAGCAGGCGACGGTACTGAACGCCACCTTCCTCGACGGCTATGCCGAGTTGCCGCCGCGGCTTGCGGCGAAGACCGGGCATCCCACCCTGGTGATCGTCGCCGGCAAGGACGAGGTCGTGCCCGATCTCGCCAAGCGGCTGCCGTCGGAGGTCAAGCCGGTCGTGATCGACGGCGCCGACCACTTCTTCCACGACCTCTATGGCGACGACGCCGCCGGCCTGATCGCGAAGTTCTTGAAGACGGAGTAGCGCACGTCCGAGTGAGCGACGGCTGTCACTCCAGCTTGATGCCCTGCTCCTTGATCAGCGTGGTCCAGACCTTCTCCTCCTTGAGGTAGAAGGCCTTGAGCTCGTCCGGCGTCGAGCTCTTGATCTCGACGCCCTGGATCTTGAACCGCTCGATCATGTCCGGATCGGCAGCGACCTTGGCGATGGCCGCCTGCAGCTTGTCGACGATCGGCTTGGGCGTGCCGGCCGGCACCACCATGGCCTGCCAGAAGATCGCCTGGAAGTCGGGCAGGTTCGCCGATTCGGCGATCGTCGGGATGTCCGGGAAGGCGGGCGAGCGGGTAAGGCTGGTGATGGCGATCGCGCGTGTCTTCTTGGAATCGAGGTACGGCTTGGCCTCGAGCGAAGCCGAGAACATCATCTGCGTGTTGCCCGCCGCCACGTCCTGGCCGCCTTGCGCGCCGCCGCGATAGGGCACGAGAGTGTACTTGAGCCCGGTGCGCGCCCGGAACAGCTCGGCCGCCATGTGGCTGGTCGAGCCGACGCCTGGGCTCGCCACGTTGACCTTGCCCGGATTGGCCTTCAGGTAGTCGATCAGCTCCTGCATGTTCTTTGGCGGGAAGTCGGCATTGACCTGCAGGATGAAGGGCGTGAACGACATCAGCGACACGAGATCGAAGCTCTTGTGGGGGTCGTACTGCACGTTGCCCTGGAGCGTCGGATTGACGATCAGCGACGTGCCGCCGGCATAGATCGTGTAACCGTCGGGTGCCGCCTTGGCGACCGAATTGGAGGCGACGGTGGTCGCCGCTCCGGCGCGGTTGTCGACCAGCACGGTCTTGCCGAGGATCGCGGTGAGCTTGTCGGCGTAGACCCGTGCCACCGCGTCGTTCAGGCCGCCCGCCGGATAGGGCACGACCATGGAAACCGGCTTGGTCGGCCAGTCGGTCTGCGCGAACGCGGCGAGCGGCAGCGTGGCGGCCAGCGCGGCCGCCAGGAACATCGAACGCTTCACTGTCTCCTCCCTGATTTCTTGTTTTCAGCCAGCGACGAAGAGCGGCAACGTCACCTCCTTGCTCACGGGCTCGAACTGTAGCCAGAGCGGCAGGCCGATCTTCAGCGCGTCCTCGGTGATGCCGCGCAACGGCGCGTTGATGCGCACGCCCGCGTCCATGTCGACCAGCGCCACGATGTAGGGTGCCTCGGCCTTGAAGAAGAAATTGAACGGGTGATGGCACACCGTCCAGGTGTGCAGCTTGCCGGTCAGCGGAGCGGCCTTGAATTCGCTTTCCATCGACAAGCAGTGCGGACAGACCGGGCGCGGATAGTGCCGCACCTTCCCGCAGGACGCGCAGTGCTGCAGCATCAGCTTGCCCTCGCGCAGGCCGTCCCAATAAGGCTGGCTATCGCGAGTCGGCACGGGCATCGGCCGCTCGGGCGCCGGAGCGATGGCAACGGTGCTCATGCCGCCCTCCTCAGGATGGCGAGCGAGCCGTCGCCCATGTCGCCGTAGCCGGTGACGAGGCCGACTTCGGCGTCCTCGACCTGCGCCTTGCCCGCCTCGCGGCGCAGTTGGCGGGTCAGCTCGATCACATGGTTGAGGCCGACGACGTGGCCCTGGCTCAAGAGGCCGCCATGGGTATTGATCGGCAGCGCACCGCCCAGGCCAATGCGGCCCTCCATCACGAACGGCCCGCCCTCGCCCTCCTTGCAGAAGCCCAGGATCTCGAGCTGGCGGATCACCGTGAAGGTGAAGCAGTCATAGACCTCGGCGACGTCGATATCCTTCGGTCCGACGCCGGCCATGGCGTAACCCCGCTGGGCCGCCTTCACCAGGCCGAAGTCGAGCAGGTCCGGCCGCTGCGCGATCGAGGCGGGCGATTCAGGATGGCCCTCGGCCACGCCCATGACGGTCACCAGCGGCTTCCTGAGATCGCGCGCGCGGTCGGCGGCGCTGACGATGATCGCGGCACCACCGTCGCTCTCCAGGCTGCAGTCGAACAGCCGGAACGGATCGGAGATCATGCGCGAGGCGTGGTGCTCCTCGACCGTCAGCGGCTTGTTCATCACCACGTTGCCGTTGAGGATCGCGTGCCGGCGCGTCGTCACCGCGACTTCGGCCATGTGGCGCGGCGTGGTGCCGTAAAGCTCCATGTGGCGGCGCGCGCCCTGGGCGTAGAGCTGGGCCGGCGCGAACATGCCGATCGGCGCCTCGAACTCCGCCGCCAGGGCGAATTGCGGAAACTGCTGCAGGCGCGTGGACACGCGCGCGCCCGAATAGCCGGTGCGGCCGACCGATATCAGGACGTTCTTGCAAACGCCCGTCGCCACCGCCATTGCGGCACTCTGGATCGCCGCGACGCAGGTCGCCCCGCCCATCGGCACGAACAGCGACAGCGTCAGATCGGGCAGGCCGAGATTGGCGATGAAATCCTCGGCGATGCCGCCGCCGGGAAAATAGGGAACCACGCCGTCGATGTCGCGCGGGCTGAGGCCCGCATCCTCAATCGCCTTGAGGCTGGCCTCGAGCTGCAGGGCGAGCCCGCTCTTGGCCGTGCCGCGCGTGTAGGCGGTCTCGCCGATGCCGCTGATCGCAGCCTTGTCGCGAAGCGCATGCGCCATGGGTTTCCTCCGGCGCGTATCGTGCCTTCTGGCTCTCGCCCTGTCATCCTGAGCGATCAGGCGCATTCGAGCGCAAGCGCTCGAATCGCCCAGAAGGATCTAGCGCTTCGACAGAATCGTTGATCGATCGGTTAGGTCCTTCGCTTCGCTCAGGACGACATTAATCCGCGCGGATGTTCCCCGCCTTGATGACTTCGCGCCACCGTTCGAGCTCGCTGCGGATCAGGCTGGTGTAGCCCTCCGCCCCCAGCGTGCCGGGCCGGACGCCGATCTTGGCAAAGGCCTCCTTCACCTGGGTGCTCTGCAGGGCGGCGCCGATTTCCGTCTCCCAGCGCTTGGCGATCTCCGGCGGAATGCCGGCCGGTGTCGAGAAGCCAAACCAGTTGGTCGTCACGACGCCGGGGAATCCCGCCTCGCGGAAGGTCGGCGTGTCGGGCAGCGATGGCGACCGCTGGTCCTCGCTCACCGCCAACGGTCGCATGCGTCCCGAGCTGAAGTAGCCGATCGCCGTCGGCAAGCTCTCCATCAACGCCGAGATCTGGCCACCCATCAGATCGTTCATCGCCGGCGCCGAGCCGCGATATGGAATGTGCGTCAGCGGCACGCCCGTCGCGCGCGCCAGCAGCTGGCCGGTGAGATGGTTCATCGTGCCGTTGCCACCGGAGCCATAGGTGATCTCGCCCGGCTTGGCACGCGCCTGATCGATCAGCTGCGCCACGCTCGTGATCGGCGAGGAGCCGTTGACCGCGAGCACGGTCGGGAACGTGCCGACCAGATGAATATGCAGGAAATCCGCCAACGGATCGTAGGGCACATCCTTGTAGAGCACCGGGCCGATGCCGTGCGAGGCGGCACTGGACATCATGACGATGTGCGCGTCGCCGCGCGCCTTGGCGACGATGTCGGCGCCCAGCA
>VBAF01000149.1 GCA_005884705.1 Alphaproteobacteria bacterium | reverse complement strand
GGCGGCTTCCATCTCTACGTCTTCGAGGGTTGATGTGAGCGACATCGCGGCACCGCACGAGCTGATGGACCGTCTCTATCGCCGCCAGCGGCACATTTATGATTTCACCCGCAAATACTACCTGCTCGGCCGCGACCGCCTGATCCGCCGCCTCGACCCGCCGGCCGGCAGCCGGGTGCTCGAGATCGGCTGCGGCACCGCGCGCAACCTCATCGTGGCGGCACGCGCCCATCCCGACGTGCGCTTCTTCGGCATCGACATCTCCTCGGAGATGCTCGAGACGGCGCGGCGGCTGGTCGAGCGCGAGGGTCTATCGACCGATATCCGTCTGGCGCGTGCCGATGCCACGACCTTCGATCCGGCGCCGCTGTTCGGCGTGCCGGGCTTCTCGCGGATCTTCATCTCCTACAGCCTGTCGATGATGCCGGGCTGGCAGGCCGTGCTGGCGCGCGCGCTCGGCTGGCTGGCGCCCGGCGGCGAGTTGCATGTCGTCGATTTCGGCGGCCAGGAGCGCCTGCCGGCCTGGTTCGGTTTCGGCCTGCGCCACTGGTTGGGGCTTTTCCATGTCACACCGCGTGACGAGCTGGAGAACACGCTTGCCCTGCTCGGGTTGCGGGCGGGCGCCGTCACCCTCGTCGAGCGGCCATTCCGCGGCTACGCCCAGTACGCTATCTGCCGCCGTCTCGCTGGTTGAGCCGACGCGCCGGCCGGCCATTGGCAGCCCCGCCGGCCGGTGCTAACTCGGCGGGACCGATCGTTCCCGCTGGAGAAGCCCCGAGATGACCGAAGCCTTCATCTGCGACGCCATCCGCACCCCTGTCGGCCGCTACAATGGCGGCCTCGCGGCCGTCCGGGTCGACGACCTTGCCGCCCATCCGATCAAGGCGCTGATGCAGCGCAACGGCGGCGTTGATTGGGGCGCGGTCGACGACGTGATCTATGGCTGCGTCAACC
This sequence comes from Alphaproteobacteria bacterium, assembly GCA_005884705.1. Taxonomy (GTDB): domain Bacteria; phylum Pseudomonadota; class Alphaproteobacteria; order Reyranellales; family Reyranellaceae; genus Reyranella. The sequence goes on along the minus strand of VBAF01000149.1, from coordinate 4,454 downwards.
AGGCCGGCGAGGACAACCGCAACGTCGCGCGCATGGCGGGCTTGCTGGCCGGCCTGCCGGTCGAGGTGGCGGGCGCCACGGTCAATCGCCTGTGCGGCTCGGGGCTCGAGGCAGCGGGCCATGCCGCCCGCGCCGTCAAGCTCGGCGAGGCCGACATGATGATCGCCGGCGGCGTCGAGGGCATGACCCGCTCCCCCTATGTGATGGGAAAACCAGACGGGCCGTTCGACAGAGGCATGAAGCTCGAGGACACGGTGCTGGGCTGGCGCTTCGTCAATCCCAAGATGAAGGCCGCCTACGGCGTCGATCCGATGGGCCAGACCGCCGAGAACGTCGCCACCGAGCACCAGATCAGCCGCACCGACCAGGACGCCTTCGCCTATCGCAGCCAGCGCCGCTGCAAGGCCGCTCAGGACCGGGGCTTCTTCGACAAGGAGATCGTCGCGGTCACGGTCAAGACGCGCAAGGCCGAGCAGGTCGTCGACAGGGACGAGCATCCGCGCGGCGACACCACGATGGAGACGCTGAGCAAGCTGCCGGCGGCGTTCCGCGAGGGCGGCTCGGTGACGGCCGGCAACTCCTCGGGGATCAACGACGGCGCCTGCGCCATGATCATCGCCTCGGAAGCCGCGGCCAAGGCCAATGGCCTGACACCGCGCGCCCGCATCCTGGCCGCGGTGTCGGCCGGCGTGCCGCCGCGCGTCATGGGCATCGGCCCGCTGCCGGCGACGCAGAAGCTGCTGGCCAAGCTCGGCATGACGGTCCGCGACTTCGACACGATCGAGCTCAACGAGGCGTTTGCGGCACAAGCGCTCGCCGTGCTGCGTCAGCTCGGCCTCGCCGACGACGCCGACACTGTCAACCCCAACGGCGGCGCGATCGCGCTGGGCCATCCGCTCGGCGCGTCGGGCGGCCGGCTGATGATCACCGCGCTCAACCAGCTCGAGGCGACCGGCGGCAAGCGCGCGCTCTGCACCATGTGCATCGGCGTGGGCCAAGGCATCGCGCTGGCGCTCGAGCGGGTCTAGCCGCCGGCGAGTCGGACGCCGGCCTGACCCATCTCGATCAGCATCTTGTTGCGGCTGTCGTCGAGGTCGATGGCGGCCGTCGCATCGACGATGACGGTGACGTCGAAGCCGGCCTGCCGCGCGTCGAGGGCCGACCAGGCGACGCAGTAGTCGAGCGCCAGGCCGCAGATCACCAGCCGGCGGAAGCCGCGCTCCTTCAGATAGCCTTCGAGACCGGTGCGAGTGGTGCGGTCGTTCTCGCGGAACGCCGAGTACGAATCGATGCCGGCATGGAAGCCCTTGCGCACGATCATCTCGGCCTTGCCGGCTGCGAGATCCGGATGGAATGCCGCGCCCGGCGTCCCCTGCACGCAATGCGCCGGCCTCAAGGTCTGCGGTCCGTAGGGAAACGTGCGTGTACTGAACGGCGCGGCGCCTTCCCATGAGGTCGCGAACGAGGCGTGACCCGGCGGATGCCAGTCCTGCGTCAGCACCACGTGGTCGTGCTCGGCGATCAGACGGTTCACCGTCGGCACGATCGCGTTGCCGCCGGTCACCGCCAGCGCGCCGCCCTCGCAGAAGTCGCTCTGCATGTCGACGACGATCAGGGCTTGGTCGGGCATGGCGCGATGTCTCCCAAGGCCTGCTCGGCCTCGAAGCCGGCGATCCAGAGCTCGAGCGAGCGGCTTTCGATGGCGCCGCGCAGGCCTCGCATGATGTCCTGATAATATTGGAGATTGTGCCAGGTGAGCAGCATCGCGCCCAAAATCTCCTCGCTGCGGATCAGGTGATGGAGATAGGCGCGGCTGTGATTCAGGCAGGCCGGGCAGGCGCACTGCTCGTCGATCGGCCGCGGATCGTCGCGATGGCGCGCATTGCGCAGATTGAGCTCGCCGCGGCGGGCAAAGGCCTGTGCCGTGCGGCCGCCGCGCGTCGGCAGCACGCAGTCGAACATGTCGATGCCGCGTCTCACCGCGCCGACGATGTCGGCCGGCCGGCCGACGCCCATCAGGTAGCGCGGCCGGTCGGACGGCAATTGCGGCACCGTCGTGTCGAGCGTCGTGAACATCATCTCCTGGCCTTCGCCGACCGCGAGGCCGCCGATCGCGTAGCCGTCAAAGCCGATGTCGGTCAGGCTCTGCGCGCTCTCGGCTCGCAGCGCCGGATAGACGCTGCCCTGCACGATACCGAACAGGCCGTAGCCCCGCCGGTCCCTGAAGGCGCGCCGGCCGCGCTCGGCCCATTTCATCGACAGGCGCATCGATTGCGCGGCGGCTTCTTCCTCGACCGGCCAGGTCGTGCATTCGTCGAACGACATTGTGATGTCGGCATCGAGCAGATGCTGGATCTCGATCGAGCGCTCGGGCGTCAGGCGATGCTGCGAGCCGTCGGACGGCGAGCGGAAGGTGACCCCGTCGGCATCGAGCTTGCGCAGCTCGGCGAGCGACATCACCTGGAAGCCGCCCGAGTCGGTGAGGATCGGGTGCGGCCAGTTCATGAATTTGTGCAGGCCGCCCAGCGCCGCGACCCGCTCGGCGCCCGGCCGCAGCATCAGGTGGAAGGTGTTGCCCAGCACGATCTCGGCGCCGGTCTCGGCGACCGACTGCGGCAGCATCGCCTTCACGGTGCCCGCGGTGCCGACCGGCATGAAGGCCGGCGTCTCGACCGTGCCGTGTGCGGTCGTGAGCCGGCCGCGGCGGGCCAGGCCATCGGTGCCGAGCAGGTCGAAGCCCAGGCTCATCGGTGCACGAGACTCATCGGCGCAACAGACAACAATCGCCGTAGGAATAGAAGCGGTATCGCTGCGCCACGGCGTGGGCGTAGGCCGCCTTCATGCGCTCCAGCCCGGCGAAGGCCGACACGAGCATGAACAGGGTCGAGCGCGGCAGGTGAAAATTGGTCAGCAGTAGGTCGACGGCGCGGAACTGGAATCCCGGCGTGATGAAGATGTCTGTCTCGCCGGTCCATGCCCGCACCCTTCCTTTCGTGAAGGGCCCGTCTCGCGCCACCGATTCGAGCAGCCGCAACGCCGTCGTACCGATGCTGACGACGCGTTTGGCCGAGGCGATGGCGTCGGCCGTCGCCTGCGGGACCTCGCCCCATTCCGAATGCATGACGTGTCGGTCGGTGTCGTCGACCCGCACCGGCTGGAAGGTGCCCGCGCCGACGTGCAGCGTGACGTTGGCGGCGCGGACACCGGCCTTGTCGAGCGCCGCCATCAGCTGCGGCGTGAAATGCAGCCCGGCGGTCGGCGCGGCGACCGAGCCGTCGATCCTGGCGAACAGGGTCTGGTAGTCGGTGCGGTCGCGCGCGTCGGCGACGCCGCCGCGGATGTAGGGTGGCAGTGGCACCGCGCCGGCCGTCTCGATGGCGGCCATGAGATCGGCGCCACCGCGATCGAAGGCGATCTCGATCGAGCCGTCGGCGTGCTTGGCGGCAACGGCGCCGGTGAGCGTGCCGAAGGTGAGAGCGTCGCCGATCCGCAGCCGCTTGCCCGGCCGCGCGAAGGCGAGCCAGCGGTCGGCGGCGTGCTGGCGGATCAGCAGCGCCTCGACCTTGCCGCCGCTTGCGCGGCGGCCGAGCAGGCGGGCGGGGATCACCTTGGTGTCGTTGAACACCAGAAGGTCGCCGGGCTGCAGCAACTTGGGCAGGTCGCGCACCGCACGGTCATGCGGCCCATCCGGCGCCACGTCGAGCAGGCGCGCCGAATCGCGCGGCGTGGCAGGCCGCTGGGCAGTCCTTACGAGAACGACCTCATCCTGAGGAGCATGCCGAAGGCGTGCGTCTCGAAAGATGGGTGCCAAACGCGATGCTCGCTCCCACCCTTGGAGACGCGGTCCTGCGGACCGCTCCTCAGGGTGAGGTGTTTCTGCTCCAACCGAAAGGACTCTACGTCTGGCCGATGTCCATGACTTCGGCGTCCGAATCGTCGGCCGGCGGCTGGGCGAGCGGATCGACCAGGGCGATGAAGCGATGGACGCCGCCCACGACCTCACGTTTCACGCGCGCGCGCGTCTCCAGGCAATGCAGGTGGGCGAGCGTCTCGCCGAAGGCGAAGACGATCTGGTTGTTGTCGAGATGGCGCGGGAACAGCACCGGCACCATGTCCCAGCCGGTCGCTCCTTCGGCGCCGCGCCGAGCAATCGCGGTGGTCATGTCGTTCAGCCGCGCGTCGTGATGGGCGACCAGCTGGTCGAGACGGGTGTGCAGGCCGATGAACGGGAAGCCGTGGCTCGGCAGCACCAGCGCGTCGGCGGGCAGCCGGCGGAAGCGCGAGAAGCCGTCGAGGAACCAGGTCAGCGCATCGGCCAGCGGCTCGTTCGGCCACACGCCGACATTGGTGCTGATCTTGGGCAGCACCTGGTCGCCGGCGATCAGCACGTTGAGCTCGGGGCACCATAGAGAGGCATGCTCCGGCGCATGGCCGCGGCCGACGATGACGTCCCA
>VBAF01000090.1 GCA_005884705.1 Alphaproteobacteria bacterium | reverse complement strand
GCGGCCACGCCGCGCTGGAAGGCAAGCGCCGGCAAGGACTGAGGCCGCCCTCAGGCGCCATACTGCAACAGGATCTCGCCGTTGGCCCGGAGCCAGGCGCGAGGACCCGCCATCGGGCCGTCGCACAACCCGCTGGTCTCGGCCCAGAAGCGCGGTCCGTGATTCTTGTGCACGAGGTGCGCCACCTCGTGCGCGACCAGATAATCGAGCACCTCGAGCGGCGCGAACACCAGGCGCCAGGAGAAAGACAGGCTGCCTTCCGGCCCGCAGCTGCCCCAGCGCGAGCGGCTGTCGCGCAGGCCGACCCGCGTGACCGGGCGCTGGATCTTCTCCGCCTTGGCAGCAACCAGCGGCATCACCCGCCGGCGCAGCTCGCCGATCAGCCAGTCGCGCAGCCGACGCGGCAGATGCTCGGCATGGCCCGCAACGTGGATCTCGCCGTCCTCCAGCCACACCGTGCCACGCGCGCCGGGCCGGTGACGGATGCGGTGCGGCACGCCGAACACCGGTACCTCGGCACCGTCCTGAAACGGCCGCGGCTGCGGCAGGCGCTTCAGCCGCGCGGCGATCCAGCCGCCCTGCCCATAGGCAAAGCGGAGCGCCATGTCGCGCGACATGCGCATCGGCGCAGTCAGCACGATGCGCCGGCGCGCGGTGTCGACCCGCAGGGAAACACGACGCGCCCGCCGGCTGCGAACGAACGTGAGCGGCAGCTCGGCATCGGCATGGACGATGGAAATCTGCTCGGGCTCGGACACGGACGGCGGCACGCCCGAATCATACGTCATTCATGGACAGGATGTATTCAACAGGGCCGGCGCTCGACGACGGCGACTCGCAGGCCTGAGCGGCCTGAAGATCTATGCCGCCTTCGATACCTTCCTCATCATGGCGTCGATCATGGCTTGCGAGAGCATGCCATAGGCCGTCGCCCAGGCGTCCTCGACATCGGGCGTGAACTCGTTGCCCAAGCCCTGCTCGAGCGCCCACAGAAGCGCCGCACCGACCGGCGTGAACTGCTCGACCTTCACGCCATAGCCGGCATGACGCTCGCCCAGGGCGCAGATCGCGGGGAGCAGCGTATCGAGGCGCGCGAGACCGGCGACGACGGTGCCGAGCATCGCCATCAGCTTCTTCTTCTGCTCCGCAAGGTCCTGCGGGAACATGCGGCGCACGTCCGAGAACAGGTCGGCAGCCGTGCCGGCAATCGGCACGACCTTGGCGAAGCTCGTCTGAACGAGAGCGATTTGCTGCGGTGTCATGCGGGGGACGTAAGCCCCGCGCGTTGCCCGCGGATTTCCCCGCCGGCCCGAATCGTTGCGTGTGTTTCGCCGTTACTCCGCCGCCACGCCAACCCCGATCGGGCAGCTCACGCCGGTGCCACCCAGCCCGCAATAGCCGTTCGGATTCTTGGCGAGATACTGCTGGTGATAGTCCTCGGCATAGTAGAACGGCGGCGCGTCGAGGATCTCCGTCGTGATCGCGTCGCGCATGCCGTGCTTGGCGAGCGCCTTCTGGAAGAGCGCGCGCGAGGCCTCGGCGGCCTTCTTCTGCTGGGCTGAGAAAGTGTAGATGCCGGAGCGGTACTGCGTGCCGACATCATTGCCCTGGCGCATGCCCTGGGTCGGGTCGTGCGCCTCCCAGAAGACCTTGAGCAGCGCCTCATACGAAGTCTTCTTCGGATCGAACCACACCATCACCACCTCGTTGTGGCCGGTGTAGCCCGAGCAGACCTCCTCGTAGGTCGGGTTGGGCGTGAAGCCCGCGGCATAGCCGACGGCGGTGGCATAGACCCCGGGCGCCTCCCAGAACTTGCGCTCGGCGCCCCAGAAGCAGCCCAATCCGAACATCGCCTGCTCGAGCCCGGCCGGGAACGGCGGCTGGATTCGGTTGCCGTTGATGAAATGGGTCGCCGGCACCGCGAAGGCCGGTTCGGTCCGCCCCGGCAGGGCGCGATCGGCTGTCGGTATCTCGGCTTTCTTGCGAAGCATCTGCCACATGGGTCCGCTCCTCGTTTTGCCCGGCTGCAATATGGCCATAGAATGCCGCCGAATCGAGGGGGAGGGGCCGCGCTCGTGGCAGTCTTTTTTATCTGCGCCGGCCTGCTGGGCCTCTTGGCCGTGGTCCTGACGCTCCATGTCGGCCGCCTGCGGACCAGGAAGAAGATCTTCCTGGGCGATGGCGGCGATCGCGAAATGACCGCCGCCATCCGCGCCCACGGCAACCTGCTCGAGCTGGTGCCGCTCACCCTGATCCTGCTCTGGATGATGCATGGGCCGACCGGCCATCGCATGGCCGACATCCTCGCCATCATCCTGGTGGTCGCCCGCCTGCTCCATGCCGGCGGCATGCTGGGCTTCGTGCCCTATGGCCGGGCGGCGGGCGCCATCGCCACGACGGTCATCCTGGCCTGGGCGGCGGCGACGCTGATCTTCGCCGGCATCCGCGCGCTCTGACGGCCGGGCCATGGGCGAGCCGGTCGCGGTCCCGCTCTGGCTCCTGCTGGCGATCGGCGCCCTCGCGCTATGGTCGCTGGTCGGCCGGCTGCTGATCCCGAGCGTCGGCTGGCTGTTGCGCCGCCGGCTCAACCGCCTGATCGACTCGGTCAACCGCCGGCTCGACGTCGAGATCAAGCCGTTCCAGCTCACCCGGCGGCAGGTGCTGATCGACCGCCTGGTCTACGACCCGTCGGTCGTCGAGGCCGCCAACGAGCATGCCCGCGCCGGCAACCTGCCGCGCGACGTGGCAATGGCCGAGGTCCACCGCTACGCGCGCGAGATCGTGCCGAGCTTCAACGCCTACATCTACTTCCGCGTCGGCTATGCGCTGGCCCGCGCGCTCGCCCGCCTGTTCTACCGCGTGCGGCTGGGCTTCGCCGATGCCGAGACCCTGGCCGGCGTGGCGCCCGGCACGGCGGTGGTGTTCGTCATGAACCACCGCAGCAACATGGACTACGTGCTGGTTGCCTTCCTCGCGGCCGAGCGCACGGCGCTGTCCTATGCCGTCGGCGAATGGGCCCGCATCTGGCCGCTGCAGCAGCTCATCCGCTCGATGGGCGCCTATTTCGTGCGCCGCGATTCGCGCAATCCGCTCTACCGCCGCGTGCTCGAGCGCTACGTCCACATGGCGACCGAGGCGGGCGTGGCGCAGGCGATGTATCCCGAGGGCGGGCTGTCGCGCGACGGCAGGCTGCGCGAGCCCAAGCTCGGCCTCTACGACTACATGCTGAAGTCGTTCGATCCGCAGGGCGCTCACGACATCGTCTTCGTGCCGGTGGCGCTGAACTACGACCGCGTGCTGGAGGATCGCACCCTGCTGCTGCAACTCGATCGCGCGGCGCCGCGCCGCGGCCTGTGGCATGCGGTGCGCACGGCGGCGGGCTTCTGGTCGAGCCAACTCTGGCTGATGATGACCGGCCGCTGGTACCGCTTCGGCTATGCCTGCGTAAATTTCGGCCGGCTGGTCTCGGCGCGGGCGTGGCTTGCGGCGCATGCCGGCGCCGGCCACGGAAGCGGCGATCTGCGCGGGCTCGACAAGGAGCGCCGCTTCGAGATCATCGGCAAGCTCGCGGCGGACGTGATGGGCGAGGTCGCGCACCTGGTGCCGGTGCTGCCGGTGTCGCTGGTCGCCACCGTGCTGCTCGACGCCGAGCAGCCGCTCGACGAATTCGAGCTCAAGCTGCGCTCTACGTGCCGCGCGGCGACCGCGATTATGCCATCCATGTCGGCCTGCGCATGCTGGCCTTGCGTCATCTGGTCGGCGAGCGCGACGGACTGTTCGCCGCCGTACCGGCCGAGCGGCCGCTGCTCGCCTACTACGCCAATTCGGTGGCACACTTGCGCGGACGATGATCGACAAGCTCTGGCGCATTTTCCTGTCGGCCGGGTACGGTTTCTTTGCCAACCGGCTGTCGACCTCGGCCGCGGCGATGGCCTTCTACACGATGTTCGCACTCGGCCCGATCATGATCTTCTCGATCACGATCGCCGAGCCGTTCGTCGGCAAGCTGATGGCCCAGCAGGCGATCCTCGATGCGCTGAGCACCGTCGTGGCGCCCGAGCATCTGCGCGGCATCCAGCGCTTCGCCCAGGAGGACCTGTTCAGGGGCGGCGGGCTCGCGGCGATCATCGGCGCCGGCGTGCTGATCTACACCGGCAGCCGCGTCTTCGTGGAGCTCGACGACTCCTTCGACGTGATCTGGCGCGGCAACGCCCCGCGCCGCGTCCATCCGGTGCTGGCCAGCATCCAGTCGCGCCTGCTGGCGCTTCTGATGATGGTGATCCTGGGCGTGCTGCTGATCGCCGTGATCGTCACCAGCGTGCTGATCTCGGCCTATGCCGGGGCGCTGGAGAAATTTCCGGTGCTCGGCGTCTGGATCGGCCCGGCGATCTCGGGCTTCATTCACTACGGCATCATCACCGCGTTCTTCACCCTGATCTACAAATTGCTGCCGACCGGCGGTGTCGACTGGCGCTTCGCCCTGGTGAGCGGCGCGGTGAATGCGGTGTTGTTCGCGATCGGCAATCGGGCGCTGGTCTATTACTTCGAGGTGACGCAGCTCACCTCGGCGTTCGGCGCCACCGCCGGCTTCGCCGCGGTCATGGTCTGGATGTACTGGACCGCGCTCACCATCCTGATCGGCGCCCAGTCGGCGCCCAGGTCGGCCGCGCCACGCGCGACGCGTTCGAAGCGGCAGAGCCGGGGCCCGAGGCCGCCAAGGCGCACCACTAGGCGCTCGGAATCGTCTCAATCTCAGAGCATCGTCGCCAGCACGCGGTCGGGCGGCTTGTGGCCGTCGGCGAAGGTCTTGATGTTGATCAGCACCTTCTCGCCCATCTCGATGCGGCCCTCGAGCGTGGCCGAGCCCATGTGCGGCAGCAGCACCACGCTGTCCAGCTCGAGCAGCTTGGGGTTGACCTGCGGCTCGTGCTCGTAGACGTCGAGGCCGGCGCCTGCCAGCTCACCCGCCTTCAGCATGCGCACCATGGCGTTCTCGTCGATCACCTCGCCGCGCGCGGTGTTGACGATGATGGCGGTCGGCTTCATCAGCTTGAGCCGCCGCGCCGACAGCAGGTGGAACGTGGCCGGCGTGTGCGGGCAGTTGACCGAGACGATGTCCATGCGCGCCAGCATCTGGTCGAGGCTCTCCCAGTAGGTCGCCTCGAGCTCGCGCTCGATGTCGCCGTGGACGCGCTTGCGGTTGTGATAGTGGATGGCGAGCCCGAAGCCGCGCGCGCGGCGCGCCAGGGCCTGGCCGATGCGGCCCATGCCGACGATGCCCATGCGCTTGCCGAGCAGCCGGCCGCCCAGCATCGAGGTCGGGCTCCAGCCGGTCCATTTTCCGGCCCGCACCAGCCGCTCGCCCGCGCCCATGCGCCGCGCGGTGGCGAGCACCAGCGCCATCGTCATGTCGGCGGTGTCCTCGGTCAGCACGCCCGGCGTGTTGGTGACGGTGATGCCGCGCTGGCGGGCGGTGTCGAGATCGATGTGGTCGACGCCGGTACCAAACGAGGCGATCAGCTTCAGCCGCGGCCCGGCCTGGGAGAGGACCCGGCTGTCGATGCGGTCGGTGACGGTCGGCACCAGCACGTCGGCGCTCTTGACCGCGTCGATCAACTCGGGCGCGGTCAGCGGCTTGTCGTCGGCGTTCAGCCTTGTGTCGAACAGCTCCATCAGCCGCGTCTCGATGGCGCTGGGCAGAGTGCGGGTGACGATCACCAGCGGCTTTTTCTTCGAGGCGGGCGGCATTCCCTGCCCCGATAGCAATTCCGCTCGGCGCTTGTCCAGATGAGGCGCCGCCTGGCGCGCCAAAAGCGCCGGATTTTCAAGTGGTTGTCGTCGGCTGTGCAGAAATGCGTTATAAAAGTGGCAATGCGACTTCGACCGTCCAACCTCCTCTGGGCGGCCTGTATTGCGATGGTGCTGCTGGGCGGCCCCGTATGGGGGGCCGAGCCCCCGGCGTCGGCCCAGCGCAAGGGCTCGGGCCTGCCGATACCCCGCTTTGCCACGCTCAAGTCCGACGAAGTCAACGTGCGGACCGGGCCGGGCACCCGCTACCCGGTCGATTGGGTCTTCAAGCGCAAGGGCATGCCGGTCGAGATCGTCGCGGAATATGAGAATTGGCGCAAAATCCGCGACTGGCAGGGCGCCAGCGGCTGGGTCTACCAGGGCCTGCTGACCGGCAAGCGGTCCTTCGTCGTGCCGTCCAAAACCGCCAATCTGTACAAGACTCCGGCCGCGGCGGCCGATGTCGTCGCCAAGCTCGAGCCCGAAGTGATGGGCGAGATCCGCTCCTGCACGGGCGACTGGTGCCGGGTCCGGGTGACCGGGGGTGTCACGGGCTGGCTCGCGCGCACCGAGATCTGGGGCGTCTATAAGTCCGAGCCCGTGAACTAGCGGCCATCGCCGTGGCCGCCTAAAACAGTCCCGTGGCCTACGCCGTCAGCGCCTTCTACGAACGCACCGACCATATGTCGCCGGTCGCCATGCTGTTGGCCGCCGTGCTGCACGCCGTCACGGCGGCCGCGCTGTTCTGGGTATCGCCGCTCAACCGGCACGACCTCGAGGAGGATCCGATCGAGGTCACGATCGAGCAGCCCAAGCCGCCCGACCCGCCGCCGGTCCAGGAGGCGGTCAAGCCGCCGCCCACACCACCCGCGCCGACCCCACCGGCGGCGGCCGAGGCTGCTCCACCGCCGCCGCCGGCCGCGGCCGCCAAAGCCGAACCGAAGCCCGCGCAAAAGGCGGCGTCGAAAGACCCGCTCGGCGTCGCGCCGCCCGCGCCGGTCGCGCCGGAACCGAAGCAAAAGGACGAGCCCGCGCCGCAGCCGCCCAAGGAAGCGACCGTCGAGCCGCCAAAACCGTCCGAGCCGCCGAAGCCGCCCGAGCCGCCTGAGGCCAAGCCTCAACCGCCGCAGGAAGCAGCGGCCGCCCCCGCCGAACCGCCGCTCGAGAAGGTCGTGCCGCCGGTCGAGGCGCCGCGCGCTCCGCTCACCATGCGCGACTTCGTGAAGGTGCTGCCGCCGCCGTCGGTACCGCAGCCGCCTCCGCCACGGCCGCAACAGCCGCTGCAGCATTCGCCCTTGTCGCCGGCGCCGGCGTCACCGCAGAACTCGGCGAGCGCCGCGGTCCCAAGCTTGGTCAATCCGGCGGAGGAAGCGACCCACACCCGCGCAAAGAACGCCTATCTCCTCCAAGTGCTTCGCAAGTTCGGGCAGTTCCTGCCCAATCTCAGGGACAAGAACGAGGGCGGGACGGTGGTGCTGCGGTTCGTCATCGCGCGCGATGGACGGCTGGTCGAGGCGAGCATCCTGAAGTCGAGCGGCGTGATGGCGCTCGACAAGGGCATGCTCGATACCCTGCGCGCCGCCGCACCCTATCCGCCGCTGCCGCCCGACATCCCCGAAAGCCAGGTCGTGTTCGTACAGCCGATCACTGCGCGGCAGTGAGTTTCAGGCGAAGTCCTGCGCCAGCGCCTGGCGGACGGCAGGCGGCATCACCGCCATGTGGCCGTAGCTCGGATGGTCGAAGCCCACGATCACGTCGCCCTGCCCGCCGCGGAAGGCGGCGATCTGCGCCGGCGTGAAGGCAAAGCGGACGAACTGCACCGAGGAAGCCTTGCCGTCGTCGCGGGTGCGCTCCTGGTCGTCCTCCGAGGCGCCGCGGATGGTGTCGCCACCCAGCCGGATGAAGGAGTTGTCTTCGATGCCGCCCAGGCTCGCCAGCACACGGGTGCGACGGATCGGGTCGTCGATCTCGAACATCACCGTCGCCACCAGCTCGGCACCCTGCGGGATCAGCGGGTTGTAGGCGGCCAACTCGTCGGGCAGCTGCTCGGCGCCGCCCTTCTCGATGAACAGCATCTCGTGCACCTGGTGCAGCATGGTGTCGTAGCTCTCGAAGTAGAAGGTCGCGAACGGCCCGACCTCGAGCCGGCGGTTCTTCTTGAGCTCGGCCATGCGCTTGCGCCGCTCGGCGCGCTGCGCGGCGTATTGCGAGAGCGGGACGATCGCCGAAGGTTCGATCTTGCGCGGAGTCATTGGCTCACTCCCTGAGGCCGTAGGCGCGCGCCAGGATCTCGATCGGATGATCGGCGCGGAAGGGCTTGGGCTTGTCCTCGCCGGCGGCGATTTCCATCACCTGCATCAGATGCTCGGCGGCGAGCGGGCATTCCGAGGCGACGTGGCTGGTGTCGTTCTTGAGCGCGGCTTGCGCCGCGGGCGTGCCAACCTTCACCGCCACCTCGAAATTCTCGGTGCGGGTGCCCCAGATGCCGCCATGGCCGCTGCAGCGCTCGATCACCGCGACGCGGGTCTTGGGGATCAGCCGCAGCATCTCGGCGCCCTTCGGCCCCATGTTCTGGGCGCGGGAGTGGCAGGCGAGATGCAGGCTGATGCCGCCCTCGACCGGCTGCAGCCCGTCGGCCAGCCCATCCTTCTTGGCGATGTCGACGACGTATTCGGAAAGGTCGAACGTCGCCTGCGACAGCCGCTCGATCGCCGGCTCGTGCGGCAGGATCAGCGGCCATTCGAACTTGAGCATCAGCGCGCAGGACGGCGTGAGCGCCACGATGTCGTAGCCCTTGTCGACCCACGGCAGCAGCGCCGCGCAAACCGTGCGGGCGGCCGCCGCGACCGCTTCGAGCTCGCCGAGCTCGAGCTTGGGCATGCCGCAGCAGGCCGGATGGACGACCTCGGTCGCCACGCCGTTGCGGGCCAGCACGCCGAGCGCCGCCTGGCCGATCGCGGTCGAATGGAAGTTCACGAAGCAGGTGGCGTAGAGCACCGCCTTGCGCTTGCCGTAGGCCGGCGCCCCCGTGTTGAGCACCGGCGGCGCACGGTGCGCCAGCGCCTCGAAGGTCTCGGCGGCCTGCCGCGGCAGGCGCGCGCCGTGATGGATGCCGCCCACCTTCTCGAGCGTGCGGCGCATCGGCTGGTTGCGCTCGTCGGTCGCCCAGTTGACCAGGCCGGCGGCGAAGGTGCCGAGACGGCCGACCCGATCGGTCTCGGCGAGCTGCTGCTCGACGAAGCCGGTGCCGTGCTTGTGCGCCTGGACGGCGCGATGGCGCAGCATCAGGTGCGGGAAGTCGACGTTCCAGGGATGCGGCGGCACGTAGGGGCACTTGGTCATGAAGCACATGTCGCAAAGCGTGCAGGCCTGCACGACCTCGCCGTACTTCTCCTTCGCCACGCCGTCGATCTCGCCGGTCGCGCCGTTGTCGATCAGGTCGAACAGGCGCGGGAAGGAATCGCAGAGATTGAAGCAGCGCCGGCAGCCGTGACAGATCTCGAAGATGCGCTCCATCTCCTTCTCGAGCGCAGCTTCGTCCCAGAACCAGGGGTTCTGCCAGTCGAGCGCCTGACGGGCCGGGGCTTCGAGACTGCCTTCACGCATGGAACGGTCGCTTCGCTGAAAGGGGTCGGACGAAAAAAGGGGACCCGAGCGGGTCCCCTCTTCACTGCGGCAGCCGCTCAGGCCATCGTGTCGAGCGCCTTTTGGAAA
>VBAF01000089.1 GCA_005884705.1 Alphaproteobacteria bacterium | reverse complement strand
CTGCATCCGCCAAGGCGTCTATGCCCGGGCCCTCGACGGCACCGCCTCCAACATGCGCGCCGCCGAATCGGGCAAGCTGGTGCGCCCCGCCGCCGAGCTCGCCTGGCGACTGGTCGACGGCCTGGCGGGAGCCGCGCGATGAGCAAGCGCAAGTTGGCGGTCGCCGAGTCGTCATCGCCACCGCCCGAGCGCGAGGGCCGGCCGCCGGTCGAGGCGATCCGGGCCGCCGCCTTCGCGCAGTTCGCCGAACGCGGCTACCCGGTGGTGACGGTGCGCGACATCATGAAGGCCTGCGGCCTGACGCAGGGCGCGCTCTACAACCACTTCAAGTCCAAGGACGAGCTGCTGCACGACATCATCGCCTCGACCCAGGCCGAGCTCGAGCGCGTCTGCCAGCAGGCGGTGGCAGGGGCGGGCGGCGATCCGCGCGCCAAACTCGCCGCCTTCGTGCGCGCCTACGTCGTGCGCCACTGCCGGCTCAGGGTCGAGGCGCTGGTCGCCAACCGCGAGATCAGCTGGCTCGACGGCGAGCGGGTCGCCGACATCCGCCGCAGCCGCCGCGCGATCCGCGATATCGTCGTCGGCATCCTCGAAGAGGGCGTGCAGCGCGGCCTGTTCGATCCGCCGCAGGTCGACGGCCGACACGACCTCAAGGCGCTGGCGATGGCGCTGCTCGACCAATGGACGCACGTCTCCATGTGGTATGCGCCGGGCAGCCGGCTGTCGGAGGAACAGATGGCCCGCCTCTACGTCGACATGGCCTCGCGCGCCGTCGGGGCCCGGACGTAGGCGGCAGCCGTGGTGTTGGCGCGTCTTGCCGCCGTCGCGATCATCGCAGGCCTCGCTGCCGCTTGCGCCAGCACCGACGAGCCGCCGCTGCCGGCCCAGGCGGTCGCGGCCGCGCCGGCCGTCAGCGTCCCGGCAGAGCGCTGGCGCGCCGTGCTGGTCGCCGGCGACAACAGCAGCCCGGCCTTCGACAACGGCATCGACACGTTGCGCGACCGCTTCGCCGCGTTAGGCGTGCGCAACATTGCGCTGCTGTCGGCATCGCCGGCGCGCACCGGCAGGCTTTCGAGCGCGCGCAACGTCGAGGGCGCCGTGGGCGCTGGCGGCGGCGAGGCCTGCTTCGTCTACCTGACCAGCCACGGCGACGAGCACGGCTTCTACCTGCGCGCCGACCGGCGGACGCTGAGCCCGGCCGCGCTCGACCAGGCCCTCGCCCAGGGCTGCGGCGAGCGGCCGACCGTGCTGGTCGTCTCGGCCTGCCACAGCGGCACGTTCATCAATGAGCAGACGCGGCGGCCCAACCGGATCATCCTGGCGGCGGCGGCAACCGACCGCACGAGCTTCGGCTGCGGCGCCGACGACGACTACACCTATTACGACCAGTGCTTCCTGCAGCAGCTCGATGCCGAGTCGACCTGGCGCGAGCTCGCCCAGGCGACGCGCGGCTGCGTGCAGACGCTCGAGCGCCGGTTGGGCGTGCGCCGCGAATCGCGACCGCAGCATTTCGTCGGCGCGGCGGTGGTGAACCTGCGGCTGCCGGGACGCTAGTGTTCCAGCCGTCGTCCCAACGGCCTTGGGACGGCTCCAATGCCCATTTCATAAGGGTTTTACCCGTGCGTCCCAGAATTCCAACCCACCCCCCTCGTGGGACGGTCTGGGACGCTTGGGACACCTGGGACGGTGAAACTGCAAATTGTTTGGTGCGTTCCTAGCCGATCACGGCGACGAAATCGCAGGTCACGTGGTTGGGGTTGTTGGCGCCGAGCGCCAGCGTATGGCGCGCCGGCCGGGACGCGGCGTCGGGAAACATCTTCGACCATTCGCCGTTCAGCATCTTGCGGCCGACCGCCGGATCCTTGACCCAGAAATTGACCTTGAGGATGTCGTCGACCGTGCCGCCGGCGGCTTCGACGCACAATTTGATCTGCTTGAAGATATTGGCGATCTGCGCCTCGGCCTCGGTCGGCATGGTGTGAGTGTCGGGATCGCGGCCGCTGATGATGCTCGACATCAGGATGTTGCCGATCCTGCTGGCGTTGGGGATCGGGTTCTCGTGCTTGAAACCCGGCCAGTTGATGCTCTTGCGCTTGGCCATCTCGTCAGTCTCCTTCACGTCACGCGAGTCTATTTCACCTTGGCGCTCAGCAGTTCGCCGAACACCTCGAACCGCTCGCCGTTGAAGCGCTGCAGCAGCAGCTCCTCCATCGGCTGGTAGTCGTTCGGCGCGGTGTTCATGTCGATGCCCTTGAGCAGCATCGCCGGGTGGAAATTCTTCAAGCTGGCGGCCTGGCGCATGACGTTCTCGCGGGTCAGCGTGTCGCCGCACTGCTTCAGGACCTGCACCATGGTTTGGGCCTGCACGTAGCCGACCACGTTCTGCACGTCCTCCAGGCTGCCGCTCGGAAAGTACTTCTTCATCCAGGCGACCCAGGCCTGGAACTCGGGGTCGTCCTTGTACTGCGGGTCGGTCGGGTCCTTAACGAAGGCGGCCGAGACGATGCCCTTGGAGGCTTCGATGCCGGCCGGCCGCATGACGATCGCGATCGAGGCGGCGGGATTGTCGACGAACTGCAACGGCTTCCAGCCCAGCTCGTGCGCTTTGCGGATCGCCTGGACCGCGAACTTGGGCGTCGAGATGTTGAGGAAGACGTTGGCCTTGGTCGAGGCGAGGTCGATCACCTGGCTGTCGACCGTCGCGTCCGTCACTTCGTAGCTCACCTCGCGCACCACGATCGACGAAGCCTTGTCGCCCAACCGGTCGCGGAAGCCCTTGATGAAGTCCTTGCCGAAATCGTCGTTCTGGTAGAGCACGGCGACCTTCGGGTCCTTGACCTCTTTCATGACATAGGCGGCGTAGATGCTGGCCTCGGCCGTGTAGATCGGCGTCAGCGTCATGGTCCAGGGGAAGTTCTTCGGGTCGTTCCAGCGGCTGGCGCCCGTCGCCAGGAAGAGCTGCGGCACCTTCCTGGTGTTGAGGTACTTCTGGATCGCGGCATTGGTCGCGGTGCCGAGCGAGCCCGAGATCGCCAGTACCTGGTCCTCCTCGACCAGCTTGCGCGTCTGCTCGACCGTCTTGGGCGGGCTGGTGCCGTCGTCGAGCGAAATCAGGCGGATCTTGCGGCCGTTGACGCCGCCCTGCGCGTTGATCATGTCGAAATAGGCGAGCTCGGCCTTGGCGAGCGTCGCGAAACCGGAGAGCGGTCCGCTGTAAGGCATGGTCTGCCCGAGCTTGATCTCGCTGTCGGATGCGCCGGGATCGTACTTCTTCTGCGCGTGTGCCGCGGCGGCGGCGACAGCGAATGCAAGAAACGCGGCCGTCGCTTTTGCGATCATGCCCATGGTTTCCTCCCGATCTCGTCGGTTAAAGCGCATTCTGTCCGGCTGTAACCAGTCGGACAGAATGCGCCCTGCGAGATCAACAACATCCGTGCGCGCGTTTCCGACAGGACGGAACCGCTCGCGGTTCCGTCCTGTCGGAAACCGCTCTAGCATGGCACAACACCAAGGAGGAAACGATGGCGCTCGTGGACTATGAGCAGGACGGCCAAGTCGTCACACTCACCCTGAACCGGCCGGAGAAGCTCAACGCCTTCAGCGACGAGCTGGTTGGCGCGCTCGGCGAGGCGCTGCATCGCTTCGATACCGACGAAACGGCGCACATCGCCATACTGTGCGGCAACGGCCGCGCCTTCTCGAGCGGCGCCGACGTGCAGCAGCGCCAGCTGCGCAGCCGAGAGGAATTCCTCAAGCTCGGCGGACCGCAGGGCCGCGGCACGCATTCGTCCGACCTGCTGACCAAGGCGGTCAACTGGAAGCCGGTGATCGCCGCCGCGCACGGCTACGTGCTCGGGCTCTCCGTCGGCATCGTGCTGGAATGCGACCTGATCGTTGCCGAGGAGGGCACGCGCTTCCAGATCACCGAGACCTCGCGCGGGCTGGGCGCCGGCAAGTACTGGGCGCTGATGCACTATCGCGGCGGCGGCGCCTTCACCATGGAGGCCGCGCTGACCGGCCGCTTCTTCACCGCCGAGGAGGCCTTCAAGGCCAACCTGATCAATCGCGTGGCGCCCAAGGGCAAGTATCTCGAGGTGGCACGCGAGCTCGCCGCCGAGGTAATCAAGAACCCGCCGCTCAGCGTGCGCTCCACGGTGCGCATGCGCCGCTACTACATGGATCGGCTCAGCCGCGAGGTGATGTTCATGGGCGCGCCCGAGAAGCTCTATCTCAGCGAGGATTTCGGCGAGGCCGCCCGCGCCTTCGCCGAGAAGCGCAAGCCCAAGGCGTTCAAGGGGCAGTGAGCCATGCGCCGCAGCACCGACGCCATCCTGACCAGCCATGCCGGCAGCCTGCCGCGGCCGGACGAGCTGATCGAGGCCAACAGGCAGCGCGAGGCGGGGCGGGTCGACGAAGCGGTGTTCCAGAACAAGCTCGCGGCGTCGGTCGCTGA